>DASWMM010000134.1:0-4892 GCA_036399755.1 Allosphingosinicella sp. | reverse complement strand
GTCGGAGCCCCTGAGAATATCGCCAAGACCGAAGAGATGTTGGCGGGCGGGTGAAACCCGTTAAGGTCCGCGCGTGACGTCCACCCGCCCCGCAGTTTTCACCGTCCCGCCGCACCGCGCCTTTGCCGACGCGCTCGCCGCCGGGCTCATCGCGCTCCACGGCGAGGACAAGACCGGCCTCGCCCAAGGCATGATCCTGGTCCCCAACAACCGCGCGGCGCGGGCGATCTCGGACGCGTTCGTGCGGCGGTCGGACGGCGGGCTGCTGCTGCCGAGGCTCATCCCAGTCGGCGATCCGGAGCTTGAGGAACGGGTCGGCGGCGCGCTCGATCCAGTGGGCGAGGGGGAGGCGATCCCGCCGGCCATCGATCCCACCGAGCGGCTGTTCCTGCTGGCGCGGCTTGTTGAGGAGCATGTCGAGGGAGTCAGCGGCGCGGAGGCGCTGCGCCTTGCGGAGGACCTTGCCCGGACGCTGGACCAGCTGCTGATCGAGGAAGTCGATCCGGCGCGGCTGCGCGACTTCGCCGCCGATCTTCCCGATCTTTCAATCCATTGGCAGGCGTCGCTGGCACGGCTCGGCATCATTCTCGACCGGTGGCCGAGCGTTCTTGCCGAGCGCAAGCGGATCGACCTGACCGACCGGCGCAACCGGCTGCTGCGTTCGGTGGCGAAGCGCTGGCGCGAGCAGCCGCCGCGCGGCTTCGTCTGCGCCGCCGGGATCACCACCACCGCGCCGGCCATCGCCGGGCTGCTGCGCGTGGTCTCGCGTCTGCCGAACGGATCGGTGGTGCTGCCCGGCGTCGATCTGGCGCTGCCCGAGGCCGAGTGGGACGCGCTTGGGCCCCACGAGCCTGACGAGGCGACCGGGCACCGGCGACGGGCCATCGAGACTCACCCGCAATTCCACTTGAAGCTGCTGCTCGACCGGATGGGCGTTGCGCGGGGGGAAGTGGAGCGCTGGCGCTGGGGCGGCGGCCGCGACGCGCCGGCGGTGCGCAGCCGCGCCATCGCCAACGCGATGACTCCGGCCGCGTTCACCCACCGCTGGCAGTCGCTTCCGCCCGCCGACCGGCGGCTGACCGGGGTGCGGGCGATGGAGCTGGCCGATCCCCCCGAGGAAGCGCAGGCGATCGCCATAGCGCTCAGGGAAGCGCTGGAGGAGCCGGGCCGCACCGCCGCTTTGGTCACGCCCGACCGCAATCTCGCGCGCCGGGTCTCGGCCTCCCTTCGCCGCTGGGGGATCGAGGCGGACGACAGCGCCGGACGGCCGCTGTCCCAGACACCGCCGGGCGCCTTTTTGCTCGCCCTTGCCGAAGCCGCTGCGGAGCAGTTCGCGCCGGTGCCGTTGCTTGCGCTGCTCAAGCATCCGCTGGCCAAGCAGGGGGATGAGCGGCTTCCCTGGCTCGAGGGTGCCCGCACGCTCGACCTCGCGCTGCGCGGCCCGCGCCCCGCAGCGGGGCTGGAGGGGATCACCGGCCACCTCGCCAACGCAAGCGGGCGCGAGGCCAAGGTGCGCTTGCCGGCGCTGCCCTGGTGGCGGGAAACGGCCTCATTGCTGCGGCCGCTGGAACAGGTTTTTACCAAGACAAGCAATAGTTTACCGGAGCTTCTTGCGGCGCTTCGCGAGACCGCGTCCGCGCTTTCAGACGACAAGGTCTGGGCGGGAACCGCAGGCCGAGAAGCCGCCGAGCTCTTTGCTTCGGTCGAGGACGCGGCGGCGCACGGACCGGACCGCATCGCCGCAGACGGCCTTGCAGCCGTGCTTCAGCAGCTCATGGACCGGGTCGCGGTGCGGCCGCCTTACGGCCAGCACCCGCGGCTGTTCATCTGGGGCCTCTTGGAAGCGCGGCTTCAGCAGGCGGACGTGATGATCCTGGCCGGCCTCAACGAAGGCACCTGGCCCGCGCTTCCGACCCCCGATCCGTGGCTCGCGCCGCGTCTCCGCCATGAGCTCGGCCTGCCCGGGCTCGAACGGCGGATCGGCCTTTCCGCCCACGATTTCGCCTGCGCGCTCGGCGGGCGGCAGGTGCTGGTGACCCGCGCCCGCCGCGATGCTCGGGCGCCCGCCATCGCCTCGCGCTTCTGGCTGAGGCTCGAGGCGATGACCGGCGGCCTGACTCGCTCGCCGCGCCACAAGGCGTGGGCTCGGGCGATCGACCGGCCTTCGGCTTACGCGCCCGCTCGGCGTCCGGCGCCGCAGCCGCACCCGGATCTTCGGCCCCGCAAAATCTCCGTGACGGAGGTCGATCGCCTGAAGGCCGATCCCTTCGCTTTCTACGCCCGCAAGATGCTGCGTCTGTCGCCCCTCGACGTGCCCGACGCGGAGCCGGGCCCCGCCTGGCGCGGCACGGCGGTGCACGCGGTCTTGGAAGCGTGGATGAAGACCGACGACTGCGACCCTGCGCTGCTTCGCCCCCGGGCCGAGCGGCTGTTGGCGGAGACCGGTACCCACCCGCTGACCCGCGCGCTGTGGCAGCCGCGCCTCTTAGAAGCGATCGACTTCATCGCCGGCGAAGTGGCCAAGAACCGGGCTGCCGGGCGGCTGCCGCTCAAGGCCGAAGCGTGGGGCACGACGACCCTTTTAGGCGTCACTTTGCAGGGCATGGCCGACCGGATCGATCGCCTGCCCGACGGCACGCTTGCCGTGGTCGACTACAAGACCGGGACTCCGCCGGGGCCAAAGGCGGTGGGGGAGGGCTATTCGATGCAATTGGGCCTGCTCGGCCTGATCGCCGAGCACGGCGGCATCGACGAGATCGTCGGCGAGCCCGCCTGCTTCGAATATTGGTCCCTTGCGAAGAAGAGCGGCAAGATCGGCTTCGTCACCAGCCCGGTGGGCGGCCGCACCGGCTTCGATCCGGCGGAGTTCACGACGCTTGCGGCGCGCAACTTTATCGCCGCGGCGGAGCGCTGGCTGATCGGATCGGAACCGTTCACCGCCAAGCTGCATCCGGAATATTCGCCTTATGGCGAGTACGACCAGCTGATGCGGCTCGACGAATGGTACGGGCGCGAGAGCTGAGGCTTAGCCGCGTTCGCCGGCGCGGGAGGCAAGCTGGATGCGGCGCTCGGACGCGGGCGCGTAGGCGCGGGTGCCGCGGCCCTGGATGCAGCGGTCCTGCACCGTCGACGAGCAACGCGGATAGGATGTGCGCGCTTCGGCGACGCGGGTGACCGGAGCTGGAGCGGCCATCGGGGCAGGCGCGCTTTCAGCCATGGGCGCGGGTGCCGTTGCAGCCATGGGGGCGGGCGCTGCAAGGACGGAGGACAATTCCCCTTCCTTGGCGCCGGGCGTGGCTGCGCTGACGAGGAACAGGCCGGCGGCACCGGCAAACAGGATCAGTTTCTTCATTCGAGCCTCCTAGGACGCGATCTCAACGATCCGGATGGTGAATCGGTTCTTCACCGTTACGAAGATGACGTCAATCTTTGAACACGCGGCGCAGGAACACGGTTTCCACCTCGCGGCGAAGATCGTTGTTGGGCTTCTTGAGGAAGCCGTGGCCTTCGTCGGCGAAGACGACGTACCAGGTTTCGACGCCGCCCCGCCGCAGCCGCTCCACCACCTGATCCGATTCGGATTGCGGCACGCGCGGGTCGTTGGAGCCCTGCATCACCAGCATCGGCTTCTTGATCTTGCCGACGTTGGCGAGCGGCGAAATCCGCTCCAGCACCGCGCGCATGGCGGGGTTGCGCTCGTCGCCATATTCGGCGCGGCGGTTGTCGCGGCGATAGGCCTCGGTGTTCTGGAGGAAGCTGATCCAGTTGCTGATGCCGTAGCGTTCGACGCCGCCGACCAGCCGGTCGTTATGGTGGGTCATGACGGCGAGCGACATGTAGCCGCCGTAGGACTGGCCGTAGACGGCGACGCGCTTCGCATCGAGGTCGGGCTGGACGGCGATCCAGTCGAGCAGGGCGCCGATGTCACGCACGCTGTCCTCGCGCTTCTCGGCATTGTCGAGGTTGAGGTAGCTCTTGCCGTAGCCTTCGCTACCGCGGACGTTGGGGAGAATCACCGTGGCGCCCAATTGGTCGGCGAAATATTGCGCGCCGGGGTTCCAGCCGGGGCGGGTCTGCGCTTCGGGGCCGCCGTGGATGTCCATGATGACAGGCGTCTTGACGCCAGTGGGCACGTTGCGGGGGCGGTAGACGAAGGCCGGGACGGAGAGGCCGTCGAAGGAGCGGAAGCGGATCAGCTTCGGCTCGGCGAGGCGGGCGGGATCGAGGCCGCCAAGCTCGGAGTTCGTCCAGCGGGTTAGGCGGCTGTTTTGAATGTCCCACGCCCAGACGTCGCCGGCCGAGGTGGCGCTACTCAGCGAGGCGGCCAGGCGGCGGCCGTCGGGGGAGAACTTCATGGCGGTGAGTACGCCGCGGGGCAGCTCGGGCGCCTTCAGGGCGCGGCGGGTACGGGTGTCGGTGAGGACGACTCGGGAGAAGCCGTCTTCGTTGAGCGCGTACGCCAGGCGGCGGCCGTCGTCGGAAAGGTCGTAATCCTCGACTTCCCAGGGGCCGTCGCCGGCCAGGATCGTGCGCTTGCCGGTGGCGATGTCGATCTGGACCAGGCGCCGGAGGTCGCTGCCGGCGTCGGTGATCACCAGGATGGATTTGCCGTCGGGGCTGAAGCGCGGATCGGTGTAGCGGGCGGGCTCGGCGGTGAAGGCGAGCTCGGTGGCTTGGCCGGTGGCGAGATCGAGAAGGGCGAGGCGCATTTCGCGGTTGGAGATGCCGCGGCTGATCAGAGCGCGGCGGCCGTCGGGGGAGATGGCTTCGGGGCTGATCGCGCCTTTGCCCTGGTAGACCAGGCGGCGGCTTGCCGGGTTGGCGGGATCGGCGGCGAGGATGGCGTAATCGGAGGAGCCCTTCACCGCGCGGGACCAAAGGAGGAGGCGCCC
>DASWMM010000133.1:0-6214 GCA_036399755.1 Allosphingosinicella sp. | reverse complement strand
CGGCGGCCGCCGAGATACGGCGGCTTGGCATATCGGGCGTGGTCGTGGCGGAGCGGCCGGGGGTGGAGGAGTTCGCCCTCAGGCCGCTTCTGGCCCCGGCGCTTGCCGATCCGGGGTCAGGCTACCGCCTTTCCGTCTCCTTACCCCACACGGGTCGGACTGGGGTGACTCGCGTCTACCGGGCCGTTCAGCCGGTGGTGGCCAATGCGGAGGCGATCCGGGCCCTTGGTCTTCCCGACAAAGCCAAGCTCACTTCCAAGTAGCAAGCTGAGCTCCACTACCCCTTTTGCAGTGAAGAACCCCCCTCCCTTCCAATATCTCTCGAAGAAGTGCGCAGACCTTCAGGAGGGAGGGGCCGGGGGTGGGTTCGACACCGCCACCGCCGCCGGAAGGTCTCAAACCCACCCCTAGCCCCTCCCTTTCAGAGGCCCTGCCTCCACGCCGATGCCGAGCGCAGGGAGGGGAATAGAAGAAACGTGGACCGCGCCGGACGAGCCCGGAGCCTCTCCGTCTCGAACACAACGAAAAATGCGGCGGCGCTTGGCGCGCTCGGTTTTCCCGACAAGGCCAAGCTCGCTGCCAAGCAGGAACCTGAGCTCGCTGCCTGCTTTTTGGGGCGAAGAACTCCCCTCCCTCCCAAGGCTCCACGAAGACGTGCGCGGGTCTTCGAGAGGGAGGGGCCGGGGGTGGGTTCGACACCGCCACCGCGCCGCCGGAAGGTCTCAAACCCGCCCCTGGCCTCTCCCTGTCAGGGGCTGTCCCTTCGCGAGGATGCCGGGCGGAGGGAAATAGAAGAAGCGGGGGCCGGGCAGGGACGGGGCCCCGAGCGCCCTCGCTTCACACACAAAGAAAAACCCCTCCGGTTTGGGCCGGAGGGGTTCCTGGTCAGAGGTGCTTCTGGCCGGCGGTTGGCGAGTGGCCGTGGCCGAGGTCGTAATCGTCGTCCCCGTCCCCGCGCGCCGGCGGCTGCTTCGCGCCGGCCCAGATGTTCTGGTAGGCCATGTAGGCGAGCACGGTGGCGATCAGCAGGAAGATCAGCACCGCGAGACCCGTGCGGTGGCGATTCTCGAGCCGCGGCTCCGCCGTCCAGGCCAGGAAGGCGGAAACGTCTTTCGCCATTTGGTCGCGGGTCGCGGGCGTGCCATCGGCGTAGGTCACCTGACCGTCGGCCGCGAGCGGCGGCGGCATGGCGATGTTCAAGTTCGGGAAATAAGGGTTGAAGTGCAGGCCTTGCCCAGGCCGGTTCTCAGCCGGAAGCGCCTCACCCTCCTCATTCTTGTACGTCGCCGGATCACGATAGCCGGTAAGCAGCGAGACGATATAGGCCGATCCGCCGTGGCGCGCCTTGGCCATCAGCGACAGATCCGGCGGCATGGCGTTGTTGTTGCCGGCGCGCGCAGCGGTCTCGTTAGGGTAAGGCGACGGGAAAGCATCGGCTGGCAGCGCCTTGCGGGTCGTTGCCTCTCCGGTCTTGGGATCAATGCTCGGAACCTCGATCTGCCACTGATTGGCAATCGCCTTCACTTCCGGTTCCTCATAGCCGATTTCGGCGAGGTTGCGGAACGCGACGAGGCTCAGGCTGTGGCAGGAGGAGCAAACCTCCTTGTAGACCTGGAAGCCGCGCTGAAGCTGCGGCTTGTCGTACTTACCGAAGGGGCCGTCGAACGAAAAAGCAAGGTCCCTCGGCTGCAGGTGGAACCTGTGCTCGAGATTTTCCTCATGCGGCTCGGTGAGGTAAATATAGGCGCCGTTGCCGAGCGACCAGCCCGCAACGACGAAGAAGCCGAGGCCGACCAGGAAGGCGATAAGACGAACCATGACGCTTCTTTCCCTTATTCGGCCGCGGCGGGCCGCGGCGTCGTGCCGGCCGGCTGCGATTCAGCTTGCTGCCCGTGAAGCACCGAGTCGGCGATCGAGCTCGGCAGCGGCAGGGTCCGCTCGGTTGCGGACAGGATCGGCAGAATGATCAGGAAGTGCGCGAAATAGTACATCGTCGCGAGCTGGCTGATCATCACAAACGGCTCCTCCGCCGGCAGGCCGCCGACCCAGCCGAGGACCAGCACGTCGGCCACCAGGATCCAGAAGAACTTCTGGAACGTGGGGCGGTAATTGCCGGAACGCACCGGCGAACGATCGATCCAGGGCAGGAAGAAGAGGAGCAGGATGGAGGAGAACATCGCCAGCACGCCCCACAGCTTGGCCGGCAGGATGAAGTCCACGGTGAACGCGCGCAGGATCGCGTAGAACGGCCAGAAATACCATTCGGGCACGATCTCGGCGGGCGTCGCAAGCGGGTTGGCCGGAATGTAATTGTCGGCGTGGCCGAGGTAG
The DNA here is from genome assembly GCA_036399755.1 of Allosphingosinicella sp. Taxonomy (GTDB): domain Bacteria; phylum Pseudomonadota; class Alphaproteobacteria; order Sphingomonadales; family Sphingomonadaceae; genus Allosphingosinicella. The sequence continues at coordinate 3,883 of DASWMM010000133.1, read as the reverse complement.
TTCGGCGCGTAGAAGGTCACCGCCGCGTAGATGATCAGGAAGACGCCCAGGCCGAAGCCGTCCTTGGCCGTGTAATAGGGGTGGAACGGCAGGGTGTCCCGCGGCGACTTGATGTCCACGCCGGTGGGGTTGTTCGAGCCCGGAATGTGAAGCGCCCAGATGTGGAGGATGACCACGCCGGCGATCACGAACGGCAGCAGATAGTGGAGCGAGAAGAAGCGGTTGAGCGCGGCATTGTCGGGCGCGAAGCCGCCGAGCAGCCAGGTCTGGATCGGCTCGCCGACCAGCGGGATTGCGCCGAACAGGCCGGTGATCACCTTGGCGCCCCAGAAGCTCATCTGCCCCCAGGGAAGCACATAGCCCATGAAGGCGGTGGCCATCATCAGCAGGAGAATAACGACGCCCAGCATCCAGACCAGCTCGCGCGGCGCCTTGTAGGAACCGTAATACAAGCCGCGGAAGATGTGGATGTAGGTGACGATGAAGAAGAAGCTTGCGCCGTTGGCATGGGCGTAGCGCAGCAACCAGCCCTGGTTGACGTTGCGCATGATGTGCTCAACCGACTGGAAGGCCATAGTGCCGGCGGGTGCATAATGCATGGCAAGGATGATGCCGGTCACGATCTGCAGCATCAAAGCGAAGCCGGCGAGAACCGCGAAATTCCACATGTAGTTCAGGTTGCGCGGCACTTCGTAGCCGCCGCCGATTGAATTGAACACGAGCCGCGGCAAAGGCAGCCGCTCGTCGATCCAGCGCATCAGGCCCGATTTGGGCTGGTAGGCTTTTGCCCAGGGAAAGCTCATCTTATGCTGCCTCGCCGACGGTGACCACGGTGTCGGAAGTGAACTTATACTCCGGCACCTCGAGATTCTTGGGAGCCGGCCCTTTGCGAATGCGGGCGGCGGTATCGTAATGCGAGCCGTGACACGGGCAGAAATAGCCGCCGAACTGGCCGCGATTCTCGCCCTCGGCCGCGCCCAGCGGCACACAGCCGAGATGGGTGCAAACGCCCATGGTGATCAGCCATTGCGGCTTCCCTTCGGCCGTACGCTCGGCAAGCGTTTGCGGGTCGCGCAGGTCACCGGCCGGCACTGCGTTGGCGGCCTGCATCTCGGCCGGCGTCAGGTGGCGCACGAAGAGCGGCTGCTTGCGGAAAATGGTCTTGATCGCCTGCCCGGCCTGGATCTGCGACACGTCGACCTCGATCGAGGCGAGCGCCAGCACGTCGGCGGACGGGTTCATCTGGTTGACCAGGGGATAGAGGGTCGCGGCCGCGCCGACTCCGGCAAAGCTCACCGCGGCGATATTGATGAAATCGCGGCGCCGAACGCCGCCTTCCGACGCATGGTCTTCGGGCGCGGGGCCAAGCGTCCCATCTGTGTGTTCAACGGTCGCCATAACATCCTTCAACCGGTTCGAACCAGGATATGCGAAGCGACCGGCGGGGAAGCCGGGGATACGCCCGCGCACAGCGCCGCGTCGGGGGATCACCCCTAGCGGCTTGGCGCGCCTGATAGACGGGTGGACGGCGCTTTGCCAACTGCCATTTTGAACGCCTTGTGAATGCCCTGGGGCTGCCGGCCGGTTAGAACGTACCGACGCCCTTTGGACAGGGTGCTTCCCCGACAGGCACGTCGGGCGCGATGCAAGTCCTTATACTGGCGGCGAGGGCGGCAAGGGCAGCCATCTCGCGGCGCGAGGGTGCCCCCTTCGTCACCAGTGTCAGCGACACCTCGGCCGGGATATCCGCCCCGTAACGCGCCTGGATGCTGCGGGTGACGAGGCCCCCCTCCTCGCGACCTTCGCACACCGGGCGCGAAGCACCGAGCAGGCGCACCATTGCGACCTGTCGGCAGGGTGGCGGCGCATGGTCCGCCTCCCGCACCCAGTAGCCGTAATAGGTTCGCAGTCGAGCAACGTCCTCGGGGAAGAAGTTCCGGCCGCTTGATGCATAACCGCCGCCGTAGCAGCGAGCCGGATTCCTCAGGAACAGGATGGTGCCGTGATCGGAGCCGACCCAATCGGCCGGTAACGGACAATAGCTCGTCCCGGCGGGACTTACGAACGTCAAACCGTAATTGTGAGTGGCGTAAACCCGCGGCGCAGGCCGGGGCACCTCACCTTCGCCGGCAAAAGCATCGTCGGTTCCGGTGCAGAGCAGCAGGGCGGCGGCGAGTGCGAAGCGAAGCAGCATCGTTGCAGGATGCCACGGCCCGGTGCCGGCATCCACTGCCGTGCGTGTGAAAGCGGGCCGGAGCGCCGTGGAGGTGGGCTCCGGCCCTGGCCGGCGGATCTGTTGGGGACAATTCGCAAACCGGCTGCGCGCCTTCTGGCGCAGAACAAGCGCGGGCGGCACCTCGTAATGCTACGGTGCGGGGTGCACCCTCAGGCAATCTTCAAAACGCCGTCGCGCACCAGATCGGAGACGGTGCGGGTCAGCGCCTCGAGCTGCTTGCGGATCATCTTCAGGGTTTCCGCATTGCGAAGCCGGCCCGGGGCGAAATTGACCACGCCCGCATCCGATTTGACGAGATATCCGGCCTCCACCAGCTCGTTGACCTTGCGCCGCGCGGTTTCGCGGTTGAGCCCGGTGGCGGCGGCGATGGAGCTGATGTTGCAGGGGGCAAGCTCGTCCGGCGCGATCGGAATTTCGAGGTTCTTTCCTTCCGCGTCGAGTGCGGCCCGGGTCAGCCGCTCGGCCGAGATCGCGACAATCGCGACCAGGATCATCGCCTGATCGTAATCGCGCACGTTGTTGCGCCAATTCTCCATGCACCGCAGGGTCAGCATCGACAGGCGGATCAGGACGAGGCGGCTGTTTGCGTCCGCTTCGGCATCGTCGAGAACGACCGGCATTGTGGAAAACTCCTGATCGTTCCTGCCTGAAGGGTCTAACGTTTGGCCCGAGCCAACGGACCCGTTCAGACGGCGCGGCTAGGCACTGGAGCCCTGCCCGTCGCGAACGGCCCGCTGGATCAAGGCGCCCACTTCGCCCAGTTCATGATAAAGGGCGACCAAGGTCTGTTCGGTGACGTCGTGGAGGCCGGCGCCGCCAGGTTCCTGCACGCGGACCCCGCCCGAACTCAGCGCCTCGATGCGGCGCTCCAGGTCCTGGCGCCTCAGCCGCAAGGCGGCGAGGCCGCCCTGTCGATCTTTATTGGGGGAAATGAAGCTCACTCGAAACTGCCAGGGCGGTGGGGAAGGCGATCGTTATCTAGCTTGTATTTGCTAAGGAAATTGAACGATCGATCAACTTGCCCGCCGCACAGATTGTGCCACGAAAGCGGGCACGCAGCCCTGAGACCGCGGCGGCCGTCGCTTCTCCTTGATTGCCCCCGGCGAGCCCCGCATGGGGAGCAGCCATGCGCCTTGCTTTGTTTCAGCCCGATCAGGCCGGCAATGTCGGCACGGTGATTCGCCTTGCCGCCTGCCTTGGGGTGCCGCTGGACATCGTGGAACCGTGCGGCTTTCCCTTCTCGGACCGGGCGCTGAAGCGGGCGGGCATGGACTATGCCGAGCTTGCCGCCGTTACCCGTCACGCGGGCTGGGCGGCGTTCGAGGCGGTGCTACCGGGACGGCTGGTGCTGTTCACCACGCGGGGCGCCCTTCCGTTTGGCGATGCCCGCTTCGAGCCCGGCGACACACTGCTGCTCGGATCGGAAAGCAGGGGCGCGCCGGAGGAGGTGCACGCCCGGGCCGGTCTTCGGGTGCGCATTCCCCAGGCGCCGGGCACGCGGTCCCTGAACCTTGCGGTGGCGGCGGGCATCGGCCTTGCCGAAGCGCTGCGCCAGACCGCGGGCTGGCCAAGTCCGGCTAGCGCTGCGCCGCCCGCGTAGAACGAGCGAAGATCCGGCACTCGAGCGTGTTGCGGCCGCTGCGTTCG
>DASWMM010000132.1:0-5968 GCA_036399755.1 Allosphingosinicella sp. | reverse complement strand
CCGGAGGGAGCGGCGGTTTTCGCCGTGATCCCGGCTTCCTTCATGGCCGCGCTGTTCGCCCAGCCGGCATGGCCGTCCACGCGCTCAAGCCAGACCGGCCGGTCCTTCACCACCGCGTCGAGATCGGCGGCGGTCGGGAAGCGGCCGAGGCCCCAGCTTTCCTGGTTCCAGCCGCGGCCGATCACCCAGCGCGGGGTCGGGTTGGCGGCGGCATAAGCGGCGATCTTCGCCTGGGCCTCCGCAAGGGTCTTTGTCTCCGACAGGTCGAGCTGCAGCGCGTTGAAGCCGAGGCCCATGACATGGCCGTGCGCATCGATCAGCCCGGGCAGCAGCGTCCGCCCCTTGCCGTCGAAACGGTACTTGGTCCGCTCCCCCTTCTTGTCGCCGCGCTGGTAGAGGCGCTGCACCCGCCCGTCGTCGCCGACCAGCATGGCGTTGAAGCGCATCAGCCGCCCTTCCGCGTTGAGCGTGTAGCCGTTGACGTTGTCGACCAGCACATCGGCCGCGGCGGGGGCGGAAAGGGAGAAAGCGGCAAGCGCCGCGACAAGCTTTTTCAGGATCATAGGTGCGGCGAATAAGCCTTGTTTCGCGCCCGCGCCAGATGGTCTAGATGCCGCCCTTCATGGCCAGCCCCGCTCCCCAGCCCGCGCTTCCCGTAACGCTTGCCGACATCGAGGCGGCGGCGGAGCGGATCGAAGGCGCGGTGGTGCGCACGCCCACCCTGCTCAGCCGCACGCTGTCCGAAGTCACCGGCGCCAATGTTTGGGTGAAGTTCGAAAACCTCCAGTTCACCGCCGCCTACAAGGAGCGCGGCGCGCTCAACAAATTGCTGCTGATGGACGTCGCCCGGCGGGAGCGCGGCGTGATTGCCGCCTCGGCCGGCAACCATGCCCAGGCGCTCGCCTACCACGGTCGCCGCCTGGGCGTGCCGGTCACGATCGTCATGCCGGTCCCCACCCCGGCCATCAAGGTGATGCAGACCGAAGGCCACGGCGCCGAAATCGTCCTCCACGGCGAGATGTTCGACGAAGCCTATGCCGAAGCGCGCCGCCTCGAGGCGGAACGCGGCCTGACCTTCGTCCATCCGTTCGACGACCCGCAGATCATCGCCGGCCAGGGCACCGTCGCGCTCGAAATGCTTGCCGACGCGCCGGAGATCGACGTGCTTGTGGTGCCGATCGGCGGCGGCGGGCTCCTGTCCGGCATCGGCACCGCCGCCAAGGCGCTGCGCCCCGGCATCGAGGTGATCGGCGTGCAGGCCCAGCTCTACCCGTCCATGTACTGCCGGCTGAGCGGCGAGGATTTGCCCTCCTCCGGCGACACCATCGCCGAAGGCATCGCCGTCAAGACGCCGGGCGAAACCACGTCCATTATTCTGGCCCAGGTCACCGACGACGTCCTGCTCGTGCCGGAGCGCGACATCGAGACCGCCGTCAGCCTGTATCTCCAGATCGAGAAAACCGTTGCGGAAGGCGCCGGTGCAACCGGCCTCGCCGCCTTGCTCCGCTACCCCGAGCGCTTTCGCGGGCGCAATGTCGGCCTGGTCCTGTCCGGCGGCAACATCGACACGCGGCTGCTCGCCACCGTGCTGCTGCGCGATCTTGCCCGCTCCGGCCGAATGGCCCGCCTCCGCATCCAGCTCCACGACCGGCCGGGCGCTCTGCTCTCGGTGGTGAAGCTGTTCAACGAGCATTCGGTGAATGTCCTCGAAGTCTATCACCAGCGCGTCTTCACCGCCTTGCCCGCCAAGGACGCCTTTATCGACATCGAATGCGAGGCGCGCGACGCCGATCAGCTCCAGGCGCTGGTCGCCGAGCTCGAAGTCTCCGGGTTCAACGTCCATCCCGTAGAGATTCACTAGGGTTACGTCCCGCGCTGGAACGGCTGAGACTTATCCCCGTTTTCGAAGGGTCGTCCCCTTCCCATCGCACGTTCCAAGCCGCATAAATGAAGCAAGGATCTCTTTAACCAAGCCGGAGCCGACTTGACCGCACCGTTTCGCTTTCCCCGCTTCTTTGTAACGAGCCCTTCGCCATGCCCGTACCTTCCGGGCAAGACGGAGCGGAAGGTGTTTACCGAGCTCAGCGGCAACCATGCAAGCGACCTCAACGACGCGCTCGGCCGGATCGGGTTCCGGCGCAGCCAGGCCGTTGCCTATCGCCCCTCCTGCCTCGATTGCACCGCCTGCGTCTCCGTGCGGGTCGTCGCCGGCGAATTCCAGCCCAACGCCACCCAGCGCAAGATGATGCGCAAGCATGCCGATCTGGAAGTCACCGCCTGCAAGCCCTGGGCGACCGAGGAACAATACGAACTCCTCCGCCGCTACCTGAAGAGCCGCCACCCGGACGGCGGCATGGTCGGCATGGACGAATCGGACTTTGCCGACATGATCGAGCAAAGCCCGGTCAAGACCTACGTCATCGAATATCGCGAGCCCTCGGTGGACGGAAAGCCCGGCCGCCTGGTCGGCGCCTGCCTTACCGACCAGCAGGCCGACGGCCTGTCGATGATCTACAGCTTCTTCGAGCCCGAAGACACCGCACGCCCGGGCCTCGGCACCTACATCATCCTCGATCACATCGTCCGCGCCGGCCGCGCCGGGCTGCCCTTCGTCTACCTCGGCTATTGGGTCGAAAGCTCGCAGCGCATGGCCTACAAAGCGCGTTTCCGCCCGCTCGAAAAGCTCGGCCCGCACGGCTGGCAGCGTTTCGATCCCGATCAACGGGAACTACCTCTTACCCGCTGAAAACCGCCGGTTAACCTATGATCGCTACGCCCTTTTGAATGGGGCGGGTTTTGGGGTGGATGGGCAGGCTTGTCGACGTGGGCGAGGCGGTAACGCCCGTTGGCCGCGCCTTGCTCACCGAACGGTACCAGGTGCTCCAGCGCCAGATTCCGCTTCTTTACACCGTTGCGCTCGCCAATTGCCTCGGCCTCACCCTCGCCTCGGGCGGCATGATCGGCGGCCTGTACAGCCCAACCACGATCCTTGTCGGCGTGGTGCTGGTGCGCTTGGTGCATTGGGTCCGCGCCCGCAAGCGGGTGCTCCTGCCCGAACAAATCCTGCGCGAACTCCAGAAGATCTGGATCTTCGCCCTTCTCGTCTCCTTTTGCTTCTCGGCCTGGGCGCTGTCTCTTATTCAGGGGTCGAGCGAGGATTATGACGGCCATGTAATCATGTTCGGCACCGTTGCCTCGATCGGCTGCGCCTACGGTTTGTCGAGCTTCCCCGCCGCCGCGCGCTTGCCCCTCCTCGTGCTCGGCCTGCCGCTGGCGCTGCGGCTCCTGCTTTCTGGAAATGCGAGCCATGTCGGCATGGGTCTGAGCATCGGACTCGTCATCCTGCTCATCCTGCAGCTCCTCCAGTTCCACAACCGCAGCTTCTGCCAGCTTATCGAGTCGCGCTCCGAGATCGCTGCCGAGCGGGAGCGCGCCCGCCGCGCCGAGAAACAGGCCAAGGCCGAAAAGGTGAAAGCGCGGATCGTTGCCGACACCGATCCCTTGACCGGCCTCGCCAACCGCCGCGCCTTTTTGCGCGCGCTCGGCCGCCGCGCCGCCGCCTTGGGGCGCAACGGCGGCAGCTTTGTCCTTGCCGTCGTCGATCTCGACGGTTTCAAGCCGATCAACGACACCTTCGGCCACGCCGCCGGTGACGCGGTGCTCAAGGAAGTCGGCGTGCGCCTTGCCGCTGCCGGGGGCGACAAAGCGCTCATAGCCCGCACCGGCGGCGACGAGTTCGCGCTGCTTCTCCCGCATGCGCACAGCGCCGCCGCCGGCAAGGTCGCCGGTGCGGAAATCTGCGCGGCTTTGGCCGAACCGTTCAGCGTCGAGGGGCGCGAATTCCGGATCTCCGGCTGCTGCGGCATCACCCTGCTGGACGCCGCCGACTGCAACAGCACCGAGGCCCTGATCCGCGCCGATACCGCTTTGTACCGCGCCAAGGAAAGCGGCCGCTCGGGCGTTGCCGTCTACTCGGCGGAAATGGACGAAATCCACCGCCGCCGAAGCCAGATCGAGCAGGCGCTCCGCCTTCCCGAAACGCAGCACCAGATCGGCCTCGTCTACCAGCCGATCCACGACCTCAACACCGGCGAGCTGCGCGCCTTCGAGGCGCTCGCCCGCTGGGCGCATCCCCAGCTCGGCAGCATCCCGCCGGCCGAGTTCATCCCCGCGGCCGAGCAGATCAACGTCATCAAGGAATTGTCCGACACCCTGCTCGCAATGGCGGCGGCGGAGGCCGGACGCTGGGCCGAAACCGTGCGCCTGTCCTTCAACCTCAGCGCCGTCCAGCTCTGCACCCCGGGCTCAGCGCACCGCATCCTCGCCATTCTCTCGGGCGCCGGCATGGACCCGCATCGCCTCCAGGTCGAAGTCACGGAGACCGCGTTGCTGGTCGACTTCTCGGTTGCACGCGAGAATCTGCAGGACCTGCGCCTGGCGGGCGCGCGCATCGTGCTCGACGATTTCGGCGCCGGCCATGCCTCCATCTCCTACCTTCGCGAGATGCAGTTCGACGGCATCAAGCTCGATGGATCGCTGATCGCAGACGCCACCGAGTCGCTTCGCAGCCGACGCCTGCTCAAGGGCGTGGTGGAGCTTTGCACCTCGCTCGGCTTGCCCTGCGTCGCCGAGCATATCGAGAGCGAGGACCAGCGCGCGCTGCTTCGCGAATTCGGCTGCCGCGATGGTCAGGGCTATCTCCTCGCCCGCCCGATGGACGCCGACGCCGCGGCGGAACGCGCCACCCCCAGATTGCTCCACCTGCGCAGCCCCCACGCCGCCTAGGCGCACAGCCCGGTTACAAAGAAAGGGCCAGGGGATTGCTCCCCCGGCCCTTCTTTTCGTGTTGAGCGTTGGTGGCGGGACTTAGAAGTCCATGCCGCCCATGCCGCCCATGCCGCCGCCCATGCCGCCGCCGCCGCCGCCGGAGGACTTGTCCTCCGGAAGCTCGGCAACCGCCGCTTCGGTGGTGATCAGCAGGCCGGCGACCGAAGCCGCGTCCTGCAGCGCCGTGCGGACGACCTTGGTGGGATCGATCACGCCGGCTTGAACCAGGTTCTCGAACACTTCGGTCTGGGCGTTGAAGCCGATCGTCTCGTCGGTGCCGTCGAGCAGGCGGCCCGAAATCACCGCGCCGTCATGGCCGGCATTCTCGGCGATCTGGCGCACCGGAGCGATGATCGCCTTGCGGACGATATCAATGCCGCGGGTCTGATCGTCGTTCTGGCCGGTGAGGCCGTTCAGCGCCTTGGTGGCGTACAGCAGAGCCGTGCCGCCGCCGGGGACGATGCCTTCCTCAACCGCCGCGCGGGTGGCGTGGAGTGCGTCGTCGACGCGGTCCTTGCGCTCCTTGACCTCGATTTCGGACGAGCCGCCGACCTTGATCACGGCAACGCCGCCGGCGAGCTTGGCAAGACGCTCCTGGAGCTTCTCCTTGTCGTAATCGCTGGTGGTGTTCTCGATCTGCTGGCGGATCGCGGTGACCCGGCCTTCGATGCGGTCACGGGTACCGGCACCATCGACGATGATGGTGTTGTCCTTGTCGATGGTGACCCGCTTGGCCGTACCAAGCATCTCGATCGTGACATTCTCGAGCTTGATGCCGAGGTCTTCCGAGATCAACTCGCTCTTGGTGAGGACCGCGATGTCCTCGAGCATCGCCTTGCGGCGATCGCCGAAGCCGGGGGCCTTGACGGCCGCGACCTTGAGGCCGCCGCGCAGCTTGTTGACGACCAGGGTTGCGAGCGCCTCGCCCTCGATATCCTCGGCGATGATCAGCAGCGGACGGCCCGACTGGACGACAGCTTCCAGGATCGGCAGCAGCGCCTGCAGGTTGGACAGCTTCTTCTCGTGGAGCAGGATATAGGGGTCGGCGAGTTCGACCTGCATCTTCTCGGCATTGGTGACGAAATAGGGGCTGAGATAGCCGCGATCGAACTGCATGCCCTCGACCACCTCTAGCTCGAAT
>DASWMM010000131.1:0-2229 GCA_036399755.1 Allosphingosinicella sp. | reverse complement strand
CGGGTCCGCAGGGTGGTTCCCCTCCCCGTCTGGCGACCGGGAGGCGGTGGGGGCGCGCTCTTCGGCGCACGAACCTGCAAACGCTCTCTTGGGGAGGCGCCTGATGGCTGCCGGGCAGCATAAGCTGTCGCGCCGCGCACTGCTAGCCGGGGCGTGCGTGGCGCCGGTGCTCGATGCTTCGGTGCTGTTGGGCTCCGCCCCTCGCCGGGACCCGGCCTGGGAAAAGGCGGTTGCGCGGCTTGCCCGGGCCGAGGGGGCGATCCGAGCGCTGGCGGATAGCGCGGAGCTGCGCGCTTACGACCGGGCGGTGGGGCGGCAGATCGCGGCGCTGTCGCGGGTGCTGAAGGCGCCGGCGCCGGATCTCGCAGCGGTGGGCGCCAAGATCGCCCTGATCGCACGGCACCGGGCGTGGGAGCTGCGCTACGGCGAGCCAGCCTTCACCGCGCTGGAGGAAGATGTGCGCCGGCTTGCGGCGCCTTACGCGGAACAGCGCTCGTCCGTGCCGTCCGCAATGGCGCCGGCCAGTCTGCCCCGCTGGTAGCGCCCCAGTCGGTCCAGCTTTATCCGGTAGAGCGCGCACAGAAAGGATTTGTCCCACGCGGTAAGCTCGGCTCTGGCACCCGCCGCGTCGAACCCCACCCTAACGAACCCCGGCGCATCGAACCCCGCCGCATCGAACAGCGTGAGGATCGAGCCGGGCCGCGGACCCGTACCGAAGCCGATTTCCGCAAAGCCGATCAGCGCCGCATAATCCGCGACGGCCTGGAGGGACACGCCCGCCGCGCGATCGACATCGACGATGACGGTCGCGCTGCGCAAGGTCCTGACGCTTTGGGTGCTGACCAGGCTTGAACCGCTGAGCGACAGGATCCGGCCGTCAGGGCCCGTCGGGAGCGATCCGCCGCCCTCCATCTGCGCGGCCGGGGGCGGCGAGTCGCTCAGCCGGTCGCCGTCCCGTCCGCGCAGCTCCGTCATGTACCACCAGCGGATCGGCGCGTCGCCCTGCCGCAGGCTGTGGAGCCGCCCGGCGGGCACCTCCCGCAACAAGGACGGCGACTTGCCCGCGATCCGCCGCACCACCGCGCCTGCGTCCGAAACGAAGCTGACGGTGAAATTGGGGTCGCAGCGCCCCGCCGCGATCGGAACGCCGGCCGCCGCAGCGGCGGCCCGGACCCGCATCTCAACAAGCTGCGCCGGTCGGCCCGAAATACCGATCACTTTGAGGCAGACCGGATCGATCCACCGCGCCACGGCGCGCTCACCGCTGCCCACCCCAAGCGCCCGCACATAGGCCGCCGCGCGGCCCCGCCGCTCACCATCCGGTTCCCGGCTCCCCGTGACGACGATATCCTCGCCGCTCGGCGGCGCGCCGGGGTCGGTCTGGGCGGACAGCGCGATCAGGGCCGTCGCCCAGCCCAGCGCCTTCGCGGTCCTGCTCTCAAGCATGGGATACCTCCCGGCGTTGCGGATCAAGCCCCGCAAGGTGCGCGTCACGACCCTGCCGCCGGCGCCCCTGGCCTGTCAACAAGACGCGCTGCCTGCACGCGAGAGAGCGTCACAGCGCCCGCACCCGCGGCTCCGCCTGTTTCGGCGTCAGCAACAGCTCCGTCAGCCCCCACACCATCGCATCGGCGCGGTCCGGGCTCTTTCCCGGCCCCTCATAGCCGCCGCCCGCGATCATCCCCATCAGCTCGGCCTCCAGCTCCGGAAAGCGGCCGTGCAAGGTCACCTCGCCCGTCTCGAACCGCATCGCCACCGGCGCCGCGCGCTCGGCCTTGCCGGCCACCGCGGGCACAAGCTTGATCCTGAGCCCCGCATCGGCCCCGCGGATCACCGCTTCCACCATCTTGCCGCCCTGGTTCGACTCCGCGACCACCGCCACCGGTACGTCCCGATACGACGCTTCCCAGGCCCGCGCCGCCTCCGCCACCACCCGCGCCCACCTTCCGGGCTCCGGTTGGTCACCGAATGGTCGGCCAGCACATGCCCCCTCCCCGGCTCGTCCTTGGCACAGGCGACGATGCCGCACGTCCCGTCGCCGCTCGGCGGATCCACGGCGACGACGATGCGGGTAAATTCATTCCTCCCCATCGAAGATGGGGAGGGGAACCGCCAATCTTGGCGGTGGAGGGGTAACTGGCGCCGCGCGCCGAGAAGCCCCTGCGCAACCGTCTCGGAAGATACCCCTCCACCACCCCCAAGGGCACCCGCCAAAGTAGTACTTTGGCG
>DASWMM010000130.1:0-1821 GCA_036399755.1 Allosphingosinicella sp. | reverse complement strand
GCAGCCTTGCGCGCCCGTCTCGGCCAGCGCCCGCAGGCCAACCCGGCGCCAACCGGAACGACGCCCACAGGCGATCAGTCGGGCGCTGCCCCTTCCGACGCTCCGCGTGCGGACGGCGGCAACCGCCGCGGTGGCGCTGGCGGCGGAGGCGGCGGGCGCTTCGGTGGGCGCAACGGCGGCCGGCTGACCTTGTCCGCGACGCACACGCTGACGTTCCGGGATGAGCTGACCATTGCGCCGGGGCTTCCCACGCTTGATTATCTCAGCGGCGAAGCCCTCAATTCCTCAGGTGGGCGGTCGCGCCATCAGGTCGAGCTCGAGGGCGGTTACTACAACAACGGCCTTGGCGCGCGGCTCACCGCCGACTGGCGCAGTGCTACGCGGGTGGATGGCGGGACAGGCGAGGACCTGCGCTTCTCCAATTACTCCACGTTCGACCTGCGGCTGTTCGCCAACATCGGCGAGCGCTTCGACATTGTCTCGAAGCACCCCTTCTTCCTTGGCAGTTCGGTGCGGTTCGAGGTCAACAATATCTTCAACAGCCGGCCGCGCGTGCGCGGCGGTGACGGCGACATCCCGTTCGCTTTTCAGCCCGACCGGCTGGAGCCGATCGGGCGCACTGTCGGGATCAGCTTCCGCAAGCTGTTCCTGCCGCGGCGGCTGGCGCAGTTCGGCGGCGGGCGGCCGGGCGGAGGTGGCCGACCCGAGTAGAGGGACTAGCGCTTGGCGGCGTCGGCGCGGGCGATTGATTCCATCACCACGCGCTGGGCCGCTTCGGCATTGTCCCACTTGCCGACGCGCACCCACTTCTCCGGCTCGAGGTCCTTGTAGTGGGTGAAGAAGTGCTCGATCTGCTGGAGCACGATCGGGGGCAGGTCGGTGCCCTCCATGACGTCGGCATAATAAGGGCTGGTCTTGGCTTCCGGCACTGCAAGCAATTTCTCGTCGCCGCCGGCCTCATCCTCCAGGTAGAGCACCGCGACCGGCCGCGCGCGGATCACCGACCCGGGGATCAGCGGCCAGCGGGTCATCACCAGGCAGTCGAGCGGGTCGCCATCATCGCACAGGGTCTGCGGGATGAAGCCGTAATTGGTCGGGTAGCGCATCGAGGTGTGGAGGATGCGATCGACGAAGATCGCCCCCGACAATTTGTCGAATTCATATTTGACCGGCTCGCCCCCGATCGGGACTTCGATCAGGACGTTGACGCTGTGCGGCGGGTTGGAGCCCGAGGGGATGAGGTCGATGTTCATGATGGCCGCGCTCTAGCCCGCTCGCCGCTTGAGGCAAGCCCCCGGTGACGGTTCGACCGGTAAAAGAGGCGCCCGCCCTGAGCTCAAGCTTCGGCTTGTCCCCCGCACTCGCGCTCACCCTGAGCTTGTCGAAGGGTCGGTATGCGTCCGGGAAGAACCCTTCGACAGGCTCAGGGTGAGCGCTCTTCGTTGCGAAGTCTGCCGCTATCAGCGCGGCCGCAGCAGCAGGTCGAGAGGACCAACGCCCTTCCCAACCTTGACCAGCCGCGGATAGCGCAGCCCGCCGCTGTAGGCGATCGAGTAGACCTTGACGGCATCACCGCGCTTGACGGTGAGGCGGACCGGCGTGCGGCCGTCCTTGGCGGCGACGATCGCATCCTTTAGCGCTTCCTCGCTGTAGGCGCGCTCGCCGACGGCAAGGATCTCGTCGCCCGAGCGAAGGGCCACGTTGAACGCCGGCGAGCCCCACAGGACGCTGCCCAGCTTGGCTTCCTTGTCGACGCCGAAACCAAGCGAATAGACGAAGTCCGCGCCGCCGGGTCCGTTCTTGGCGAAGGCCTTGGTCGCG
>DASWMM010000129.1:0-5414 GCA_036399755.1 Allosphingosinicella sp. | reverse complement strand
GCCGCTACATCCTCCAGCCCGAGGTCATGCGCATCCTCGAGGCCAAGGAAACCGGCGCGGGCGGCGAAATCCAGCTTACCGACGCAATGGCCAAGCTGATCGGCAGCCAGCCCTTTCACGGCGTCAACGTGGATGCCGAGCGCCACGATTGCGGCGACAAAGTGGGCTTTGTGAAGGCCAACCTTGCCCTCGCCCTCAAGCGCGACGACGTCGGCCCCGCGATCCGCGATTATCTGGCGTCGCTCGGATGAGCTGCGCGGCGCTCCTGGTCGGCGACGGCCCGGTGCGGCCGATCTCCCCCGGCGAGGCGGCGTCTTATTCCGGGCCCGGTTTCGTCTGGCTGCATCTCGACGATGCCAGCGAGGACGAGCTCGCCTTTCTTAAGAGCGAGGACATCCCCGACGTTGCCGCAAACGCCCTTGTCGCCACCGAGACCCGGCCGCGCTGCGACCGGATCGAGGACGGCGCGATCGTCAACCTGCGCGGCCCCGCGACGGTGGAAACCACCGATTCGGACCGTCTCGTTTCGATCCGGATGTGGGTGCGGCGCGGCAAGGTGAACAGCGTCACGCGGCGCCCGCTCGCCTCCACGCCCGATGTCTTCCGCCAGATGGAAGCGGGCAAGGTGCTCGATCCGGGCGATCTCGTCGCCGCCTTTGCCCGTTCAATTTCCAAGCAGCTCGATCCCGAGGTCGCGCAGATGGGCGACACGCTGGACGATTACGAATCCGAGCTCGACGATCCCCGCGCTATCTACCGGCTGCGCACGGAGATCGCTCGAAGCCGCTCCGACGCGATCGCTTACCGCCGCTTCGTTGCGCCCAACCGCGATGCGCTGCAGACGCTTGCGGAACTCGACTTCGAGTGGCTTGCCGAGGAAGACCGCCTCCACATCCGCGAAGCCGCCGACCGTTTCGCGCGGATGACGGAGGAGCTGGAGGCGATCCGCGAACGCGCCGCCTTGCTTCACGAACAGATCACCGACCTGCGCGGCGAGCAGATGGAATCACGCTCGCTTGTGATCTCCATCGTCGCCTTCGTTTTCCTGCCGCTGACCTTCATCACCGGCCTGCTCGGCATGAACGTCAAGGGCATCCCCTACGCCGAAGAGCCGTGGGCGTTCGCCGGCGTGGTCGGCATGTGCATCCTGATCGCGGTCCTGGTCACCGCCTGGTTCATGGGACGCCACTGGCTGAACAAGTAGGGGCGGGTGTGAGCTCCCCTCCCTGCTTAGTGAGCGGCCTATATACGTGCTTGACCTTGCACGGCTGCTATCGGCGGAAAAGCTGCCGGTCGGCTAACGACCCATTTGCGGACGTCCGGCGCATTTAGGATACCCAAAGCCGCTTTTCCTTGCCTACTTGCTTCCATACTCCACCGGTCAACTTGTATCGCACTTGGTAACCCGCGCCGCAAAGACCGTTGCAAATGTAGGAGTACGACACCACCGCAGTGCGACGGGACTTCGGAATTTTTGGCACACTAACTTCGAAGATCGTCACGGGATTTAGGGAACCAAGATCGTGCACACGTGCGATTTCAGCCTTCGATCCAATACGGAAACTTGGAGGTAGCGAGCTTAGTAGGTCAGGACAAAATGCAAAAAGAGAGCTCTGACTTTGATCTCCGTCGATCAAAATATCCGCCCCCGCGAGGGGAGGGGGCAAGTCAGTTAGAACTACACGACCAACGGCGCATTCGGCAGTTACAGGGCTGTGAATCGCAGGGGCGGCCACTACTGAACTAAGCAAGAGCGTTATCAACGCGATCATGGCCATTCCTTTGGTGCGTTTCGATGCCAAGCTTATCCGGTAACATGCCATGCTGAATGGCAGCTAACCACCCGATATCGGACATTCATGCACGAAAAGCCCGGCCTAACTCGCCGGGTTTTTGAGGAGCGCTTCGCCGGCATCGAACCGGCTCAGCGCTTACCCACCCCTACCCCTCCCTAAAAGGGAGGGGAGTTACGCGGTGAAGCGTTGGCGTAGCGCCAGCATGGCCAACGCTGCCTTGGCCGCTTCGCCGCCCTTGTCCTTCTCTTCGCGCCGCGCACGCGCCAAGGCTTGGGCTTCGTCCTCGACGGTCAGGATGCCGTTGCCGATGGAGAGGCCGTCGAGGGTCAGGGCCATGATGCCGCGGGCGCTTTCGCCTGCCACGATTTCGAAGTGGTAGGTTTCGCCGCGAATCACGACGCCGAGCGCCACGTAGGCGTCGAAGCGGCCGGTTTCGGCGGCCATGGCGATTGCCGCGGGCACTTCCAGAGCGCCGGGGACGGTGATCGTTTCGTGGCTGTGGCCCGCCGCTTCGATGGCGGTGCGGGCGCCATCGAGGAGCATATCGTTAAGGTGGTCGTAGAAGCGGGCTTCGACGATCAGCAGGCGGGCCATGGTCAGTCCTCCAGGGGGATCGGCCGCTCGCCGACGATGACGAGGCCGTAGCCGCCGAGCGCGACGGGCGTGTGGTGGGTGTTGGTGAGCAGGATCATGTCGTGGATGCCCAAAGCGGAGAGGATCTGGGCGCCGCCGCCGTAATCGCGCAGCTGCTCGGTGTCGGCCGGGCCGGTCTTGCCGGACTTGGCGTCGAGCAGGGCGGAGATCGGCACGGCGCGGGTGAGGGCGACGATGACACCGGAGCCTTCGGCGGCGATCGCCTTCATTGCGCCGGCGAGGAGCCCGCTGCGCCGGCAGTTTTCACCGAACACGTCCTCGAAGATGCTGAGCTGGTGCATTCGGACCAGCACCGGCCTGGACGTGTCGAGTTCGCCTTTGACCAGCACCACGGTCTCGGTGCCGAGCGCGCGGTTGAGGAAGCTCTTGGCGGTCCACTTGCCGCCCCAGGCGCTTTCGATCACGGCCTCGGCGGTCTGCTCGACCAGGTGGTCCTTCTTGAGGCGGTAGGCGATGAGGTCGCGGATCGTGCCGATCTTGAGGCCGTGGAGCTGCGCGAAGGCGACGAGGTCGTCCATCCGCGCCATGGTGCCGTCTTCCTTCATGATCTCGCAGATCACGCCGGAGGGGTTGAGGCCGGCCAGCCGGGAGATGTCGACAGCCGCTTCGGTGTGGCCGGCGCGGATCAGCACGCCGCCGTCGCGCGCGACGAGCGGGAAGACGTGGCCGGGGGTGACGATATGTTCGGGGCCCTTGCCGGCATCGATGGCGACGGAGACGGTGCGGGCGCGGTCTCCGGCGGAGATCCCGGTGGTGACCCCGTCCTTGGCCTCGATCGAGGTGGTGAAGGCGGTTTCGTGGCGGGTGCCGTTGTGGCGGCTCATCAGGCCGAGGCCGAGCTGTTCGACACGCGCCTTGGTGAGGGCGAGGCAAATCAGGCCGCGGCCGTGCTTGGCCATGAAGTTGATCGCATCGGGCGTCGCCATCTGGGCGGGGATGACGAGATCGCCTTCGTTCTCGCGGTCCTCGTCGTCGACGAGAATGAACATGCGGCCGTTGCGCGCCTCGTCGATCAGCTCCTCCGGGCTGGACAGATAGGAGCGCTCTATCGGCTGGTAGTCGATCATCGCCGCATCTCCATCATCCGGCCGATATAGCGGGCGAGGATGTCGATCTCGATATTGACCTTTCGGCCGGGGGCGAGGCCGGCGAAGCTGGTCTGCTCGGCGGTGTGGGGGATGATGTTGAGCAGGAAGCGGACGCCCTCGGAGAGCGGCTCGACCTCGTTGACGGTCAGCGAGACGCCGTCCAGCGCCACCGAGCCCTTGGCGGCGATATATTGCTCGATGCCGGGCGGCGCGATGATGGCGACGCGGGTGGAGCCGCCCACTTCCGCGACGCTTTCCACTTCGCCGACGCCATCGACATGGCCGGTGACGATGTGGCCGCCAAGCTCGTCGCCGACGCGCAGCGAGCGTTCGAGGTTGAGTTTGGCGCCTTCCACCCAGACGCCGGGCGCGGTGCGGGAGAGGGTTTCGTCGGAGAGGTCGACGGCGAACCAGCCGGGGCCCTTGTCCACCACGGTGAGGCAGACGCCCGAGCAGGCGATGGAGGCGCCGAGGTCCACCGTCTCCATGTCATAGCCGCAGCCGACGGTGAGGCGCAGGTCGCCGCGCTGCTCGGCGGAGCGCACGCGCCCTACGTCGGTGATGATGCCGGTGAACACTGCTTTTCCTTCAAACGCCGCTTCGATCGCGCTCGTAGACTTCCAGCCGGTCGATTCCAAGCATGCGGGAGTCGCTGAGCCGCCAGCGGCGGTGCGCTTCGGCGATGGCGGTGAGGCCGATGTAGCCGATCGACGATTTGCCTTCGCCGATCAGCACCGGCGCGCGGTAGATGAGCAGGCGGTCGACCAGATCGGCCTGGAGGAAAGCCGAGGCGGCGCCGGAGCCGCCTTCGACGAGGAGGTCGTTGACGCCGGTCAGGTGGAAAACCTCTCCGGGCGCGCCGAGCCGTTCCCAGCCGGGGGCGCCGTTGCCGCGGGTGAGGATGGCCTTGCGCGGCGCGCGGTCTTCGAGGCCGGGGAGGCGGACGTCGAGCCCGGGCTTGTCGGCTTCGTAGGTGCCGCGGCCGACCAGGATCATGTCGGCGCGGGCGCGTTCCGAATGGACGTGGGCGCGGGCATCCTCGCCGGTGATCCAGCGGCTTTCGCCGGACGGAAGCGCGATCTTGCCGTCCAGCGACATGGCGAGCTTCAGGGTGACGGACGGGCGGCCGAGGCGGATTCGGGTGAGGAAGCCGGCGAGGGAGCGCTCGGCTTCCGCGGCGCCTGGTCCGACTTCAACCGCAATTCCCGCGGTGCGGAGGCGCTCGAAGCCCTTGCCGTTTGTCCGGGTATCGGGATCGGCGATGGCGGCGACCACGGTCTTCACCCCCCCTTCGATCAGCAGCTCCGCGCAGGCCGGGCCGCGGTCGCTCCGGTGACCGCAGGGTTCGAGGGAGACGTAGGCGGTGGCGCCCCGCGCCTGGGCGCCGGCCTCGTCCAGGGCCATGGCTTCTGCGTGGGGGCGGCCGCCGGGCTGGGTCCAGCCGCGGCCGACGATTCGGCCGTCGTTGACGAGCAGGCAGCCGACGCTTGGGTTGGGAGCGGTGCGGCCGCGGCCACGCTCGCCGAGCGCAAGCGCCGCGCCCATCCAGCGAAGATGCTCGGTCAAAGCCCGATTTTCTGGAGGCTGTCTTCGACCTTCTGGAACTGGCGCTGGCGTTCCTTCTGCTTGGCTTCGCGCTTCTTCTGGTGCGTGACCTGGTCCGCCTTGATCTGCTCGTCGGTGCGGTCGGCGGTCCAGCTTTGGGCGTAGATCACCTGTGGCTTGAGGGTCATGTTGGTCTTGCCGTCGACGTAGAAGAGGACGACCAGCGCCGCCGGGATGAGCACGGCAAGGCCGGCTGCGATCCAGTGGTGGCGCCCGCGATTGGCGGCAAAGGCGCGCAGGTCGGCGAAAAGCGCGCGGGGCGAGGAGGGGC
>DASWMM010000128.1:0-4503 GCA_036399755.1 Allosphingosinicella sp. | reverse complement strand
GCGCCGCTGCCGCTCGGCATCGCCGCGGGGCTGTTCCTGGGCAAGCAGATCGGCATTTTCGGGGCGGTGGCGTTGATGGTGCGGCTCGGCCTTGCAAGCAAGCTGCGCGGTGCGTCGTGGCCGCAAATCTACGGCGTGGCGACCCTGTGCGGCGTCGGCTTCACGATGAGCCTGTTCATCGGCGCGCTGGCCTTTCCCGGCGATCCGCGGCTGGTGGAGGAGGCCAAGATCGGCGTATTGCTGGGCTCCTTCGCCTCGGCGGTGCTCGGCTTCCTGATCATCCGCTTCGCGCCGGGCGAAGAGGGTGCCGCCGAGGAAGAAGCCCGGATCCAAAGCGAGATCCTCGCCGACGGCGATGCGGACGGAGTGGAACGGCGATGAAGATGTTTTCCGGATTGCTGGGCGCCCTTCTCCTCCTTGCCGGTTGCGTCTCGGGCGGAGGAGCGGGCGACAGCCTGGACGAGATCGCCAAGGACTATGTCCAGTTGCAGCTTGAGATCGGCGAGCGCGAGCCCGGCTATATCGACGCCTATTACGGGCCGGCCGAGTGGCAGGCGGCGGCCAAGGCGGCGCCCCGCTCTCTCGCCGACCTGGCAGCCGCTGCGGCGGAACTGTCGCGCCGTACCCACGATGTCGCGGATTCCAAGCTGGAGCGGATGGAGCAGCGGCGGCGCGCGTTTCTTCTGGCGCAGCTCAAGGCCGCCGAGACCCGGCTGCGCATGCTGCGGGGCGAGAAACTGAGCTTTGCCGATGAGGCGGAGGGGCTGTTCGGCGTCCGGCCGGAGCTGAAGCCGCTCGCCACGTATGATCCGGTGCTTGCGCGCATTGAGAGCCTGGTACCGGGGAGCGGCGGTCTCGCCGACCGGGTGGACGCGTTCCAGAACCGGTTCACTATTCCCAAGGAGCGGCTCGAGCCGGTGTTCCGCGCCGCGATCGCCGAGTGCAAGCGCCGCACCGCCGAGCATATCGCGCTGCCCGAAGGGGAGAAGTTCACGCTGGAGTTCGTCACCGGCAAGAGCTGGTCCGGCTACAATTGGTACAAGGGCCAGGCCACCAGCCTTATTCAGGTCAACACCGATCTGCCGATCCGGCTCAGCCGCGCCGTCGATCTCGGCTGCCACGAAGGCTATCCCGGCCACCACGTCTACAACATGCTGCTCGAGCGCGCGCTGGCGCGGGAGCGGGGCTGGACCGAATTCACAGTTTACCCGCTATATTCGCCGCAATCGCTGATCGCCGAAGGATCGGCCAATTACGGGATCGAGCTTGCCTTCCCCGGCCCCGAGCGGCTGCGGTACGAGACGGAGGCGCTGTACCCGCTTGCCGGGCTGCCGCTGAACGCCGCGCCGCAATATCTGGCGCTTCAGGAGGCAATGCAGGAACTTGCCGGCGCCCGCTTCACCATCGCGCGCGATTATCTGGAAGGGCGGATCACCAAGGAGCAGGCGATCGAGCTTACCCGAAGGTACCAGCTCGTGTCCCGCGCCCGCGCCGAGCAGTCGATCGCCTTTACCGACCAGTACCGCTCCTATGTGATCAACTACGGGCTTGGGCAGGACATGGTCCGCGCCCATGTCGAGGCGGCGGGCGAGGAGCCGGAGGCGCGCTGGGGGCGGATGAAGACCCTGCTTTCCGAACCCACCTTGCCGCAGGATCTGGCAAACCGCTGATGCGCATCTTCCACGACCCCCGCCAGCGCCTTCACGCGCCCTCGCAGGAGCTGCACAACGGCAGCTTCACCGCTTTTGCCGAACATCCCGGCCGGCTCGATGCGATGCTTGCCGCCGTAGGTCCGGCGGAACCGCCGCGCGATTTCGGCGAGGGGCCGCTTCTGCGGGTCCACCCGGCGGAGTATCTCGGCTTCTTGAAGAGCGCCTGGGACGATTGGCGCGCGGCTGGGCGGACCGGGGACACTATTCCCTACGTATGGCCGGTGGTGGGGCGGCGGCCGCTCGATCTCTCTCGGATCGACGCGCGGCTCGGCCGCTACAGCTACGACGCTTCGACGCCGATCGCCGAGCACACATGGGAAGCGACCTACTGGTCGGCGCAGTCTGCCCTGGCGGCAACTCAGGCAGTGCTTGACGGCGAGCGTGCCGCCTTCGCCCTGTGCCGCCCGCCCGGCCATCATGCCGGCGCCGATTATATGGGCGGCTATTGCTATGTGAACGCAATGGCGGTGGCGGCGCAGTATGCGGCGGATGCAGGCAGGCGGGTGGCGATCCTCGACATCGACTATCATCACGGCAACGGCACGCAGGACATCTTCCTGGAGCGCGGCGACCTGTTCTTCGCCTCGATCCACGCCGATCCGAAGACCGACTACCCCTTCTACTGGGGCCATGCCGATGAGACCGGCACGGGAGAAGGCAAAGGCGCGACGCTGAACCTTCCGCTGCCGCGCGGGACGACGGCCGAGGGGTTCTCCGCCGCGCTCGACACCGCTCTCCAGGCGATCGCGCGCTTCGGAGCGGATATGCTGCTCTGCTCCTTCGGCGCCGACACCTATGCGGGCGACCCGATCAGCTTCTTCGACATCCAAAAGGAGGATTACCCGCGCATCGCCCGCCGGATCGCGGGCCTCGGGCTGCCGACCGCCATTGTCATGGAAGGGGGTTATGCGGTCGACGCGCTGGGCGCCAATGTCGCCGCGTTCCTGTCCGGCTTCGATTGACCCCTAAGCGCAGGCGTGACAGCCTCGCTTCGTGTTCGCGACCTCCATCCTTCTTCTGCTGCTCGCCCCTCCGGACGCGCAAACCGCGGCGCGCGGGCAAGCGGCGACGGAGGCGCTTCTCACCGGCGAACCCACCGACCTCGCGGCGCGGATGACTCCGGAAATGCTGGCGGCCGTCGGCGGTGAGGCGGGGCTGAAGCGCTTCGCTGCCGAAATCCGGGGTACCACCGGCGCGGAGCTGGAGCTGCTTGGCGAACAGGGCTTTCACGAGGATCGCTTCACCTCTTATTACCGCGAGAGCCGGTTCGAGCGGGTTGCCAGGGTGACGGTGAACTGGGTGTTCGATGCGGACGGGCGGATAAATGGGGCCTGGGTCGGACCAAGCATCGTGGCGGCGGCGAGCCCCCATCTGGATTACCAGACGAAGACGCCGCTTCGGCTGCCCTTCGCTAATCCCGGCGAGGGCGGCGGCTGGTATGTGAGCTGGGGCGGGCGGGACGCGATCCGCAATTATCATGTGATCGCGCCTGACCAGCGCTTCGCCTATGATTTCCTGCTGAACCGGAATGGGGCGCCCGCCCAGGCCGGCGGGCTTCGCAACGAGGACCATTATTGCTGGAACCAGCCGGTTCTCGCCCCCGCGGCGGGGCGGGTTGTGTCCGCGCTTGCGGACCAGCCGGACAATCCGCGGCCCGGAGAGAAGACGGCGGGGGTGCCTGCGCCGGGCAATCACGTGGTCATCGATCACGGCGATGGCGAGCGGTCGTTGCTCGCGCATTTTCGGCAGGGAACGCTGCGGGTGCGCGAGGGCGAGACGGTGAAAGCGGGGCAGGTGCTGGGCCTGTGCGGCAACAGCGGCAATTCGAGCCAGCCGCATGTACATTACCACCTGCAGACGGGCGGCAAGTTCGGCGAGGGGCTTGGGCTGCCGGCCTTCTTCAACGGCTATGAGGCGGACGGCGCGGCGGTGAAGCGGGGCGAACCGCAGCGTGGCCAGGTGGTGGTGCCGGTGGAGTAACCCGTCATTCCCGCGAAAGCGGGAATCCCGCTTCTTCCCTCAGCTACCTGGAAAAAGAAGAAGCGGGACCCCCGCTTTCGCGGGGGTGACGGAGTGGGCGGCTGGCTTATAGTTTCTCGGTGAGCTCCGGGATAAGCTTGAACAGATCGCCGACCAGGCCGATGTCGGCGACCTGGAAGATCGGGGCTTCCTCGTCCTTGTTGATCGCGACGATGATCTTGGAATCCTTCATCCCGGCGAGGTGCTGGATGGCACCCGAAATGCCGATGGCGATGTAAAGTTCCGGGGCGACGATCTTGCCGGTCTGGCCGACCTGATAGTCGTTGGGGGCGTAGCCGGCATCAACCGCGGCGCGGCTGGCGCCGACGGCGGCGCCGAGCTTGTCGGCGAGCGGATCGATATATTGGTGGAAGGCGTCGCCCGATCCGAGGGCGCGGCCGCCCGAGACGATGATCTTGGCGCTGGTCAGCTCGGGCCGTTCGGACGCGGCGATTTCCGAGCCGACGAAGCTCGACAAGCCCGCATCGCCTGCACCGCCGACCGCTTCGACTTGGCCGGAGCCACCCTCGCGCGATGCCTTTTCAAAGGCGGTGCCGCGGACAGTGAGGACCTTCTTCGAGTCCGACGAGCGCACGGTGGCGATGGCGTTGCCGGCGTAGATCGGACGAACGAACGTGTCGTCGCCCTGAACCTCGATCACGTCCGACACCTGCATCACGTCGAGCAGGGCCGCGACGCGCGGGGCGATGTTCTTGCCGCTGGTGGTGGAGGGGGCGACGAACGCGTCATGCCCTTCCATCAGCTGCGCGAT
>DASWMM010000127.1:0-2776 GCA_036399755.1 Allosphingosinicella sp. | reverse complement strand
GTCGGTGGGGATCACGTTCCAGTCGCCGGCCAGCACAACCGGCCGCTCCTCGGCGAGCAGGGTCAGCGCATGCACTCGCAGCCGCTCCATCCAGCGAAGCTTGTAGTCGAACTTCTCGGTGCCGACCGGATTGCCGTTGGGCAGGTAAATGGAGGCGACGATCACGCCGTTCACCTCCGCCTCGATGTAGCGGCTGTGCAGATCCTCGTCGTCGCCCGGCAACCCGATGCGCCGCAGCGTCGCGGGGGAGGCGGCGGGCGTCAGGACCGCAACCCCGTTGAAGCCCTTCTGCCCGTGCCAGTGGCCCTCATACCCAGCGGCGCGCACGTCGTCGTAAGGCAGCGAATCGTCCGCGCACTTGATCTCCTGCAGGCAAAGCGCATCCGGCTTCTCCTCGGCGAGATACTCGGTCAGGCGGGGCAAACGCGCGCGGATGCCGTTCAAATTGTAGGTGACGATCTTCATTCCGCGCAGGCTTAACGGCTCGCGCGGCGGTCGTCACCCCAGGCGCGTAGAGACCCGCCTCAGTTCGCAAGCGGAGCCTCCGCGGCGGCGAGCGGCGCCGGCTCGATGCCGCCGCGGAAGCGGGTGGGATCGACGCCATATTCGACGCGAAAGGCGTACGAGAAGTGGCTTCGGCTGGCATAGCCTACTGCGGCCGCGACGGCCTTTACCGGCAGGTTGGAGCTGCGCAGCATGCGTGCGGCGGCTTGCAGCCGGGCGGATTGCACGAATTCCATCGGCGTTTGGCCGTAAGTGACTCCGAAATGGTGCACGAAGCGCGACCGGCTCATGCCCGCCGCGCCAGCCAGGCTGTCGATGCTGTGCGGCTCCTGCGGGCGTTCGAGGATGGCAAGCAGCGCGCGCCCAAGCCGGGGATTCATCAGCAGCACGCCGAGCGGGGACGCATCGCCAAGCCGCTTCCAGTGAACACGCAGCAGCAGGATCATGATCTGTTTCATCATTGCGCTAACCATCGGCCTGGTGCCGAGGCCTGGCGCGCCGAGTTCGGCCAGGATGCCGGCGAACAGCAGCGCAAGCTTGTTGTCCGCGCCTTGCTCGGCAAACGGCGCGTGCACCGCGTCGAACAGGCCCAATTTCTCGCCGAGCCGTGCCTCGACCGACGCGCAGCCGAGCACCAGATCGGCCGCGCCCGTCCGGCTGGCGCGATAGTGAACCATGCCCTCCGCCAACGGGCAGGCCGCCTCGGCCGGCACGATCCTGCGCACCGGGCCGGCGCCGGAAATGTGTTTGGGCAGGCGGCGCGGAACCACCACGATCATCCCGGGCTTGAGCGCGATCGTGCCGCCCTCCCAGCTTACCGATCCTTCTCCGCTCAGGACGTAATGAACGACCACCTTGTCGCTCGGCGCGCATGCCAGGCTGCACCCGTCTTCGACCTCGCACATGGCGAAAGCGTCGAGCCTGACGTCCAGGAGCTCGAAGAAGCGTTCCATGCTGGCATCGTTCATGCGGAGCTCCGAAAAGGAAGGGCACGCGGCCCGATGCTGAAGCTACGGAGAGAAGACGCGAACGGATGCGCGGAGCGAACGCAAAGCAATGAGAATTTGCAACGGCAAAGCTGATCTGGATCACGTTACCGCACGCTTTTGATGCGATGTGGAACCCGGATCGTATGCCGCGGTTGAAACCCATGCCTCGTCAGGGGCCGCCCGCCGCCCGGGTGCGCCGCCGGGGCGGAGCGGTGCCGTGGCGGTTCAATCGCGCCGTTCGCCGGAACAGACCCATCGCCGCATTGCTTCCTTCTCCATAACAAAAGGGAGGCCGGCGCATGACTGAAGGTTCCACGCTTATCGATGTGATGGAGAACCGGGCGAAACGCCGGGAAGAACGGCGGGGCTTCTTCAAGATGGCTGCCGTCGGGATCGCGGCGGCGCCGGTTGTGCTCACCATGGGCGGCAAGCCGCTCAACGCGCAAACCGCGGTGACCGACGCCGACATCCTGAACTTCGCGCTCAACCTCGAATATCTTGAGGCGCAATTCTATTATTTCGCCTTCTTCGGCACCGGCCTGCCGCAAAGCAGCCTCACCGGTACCGGCACCCAGGGCAATGTTATTGGCGGCCGCAAGGTGAACTTCACCGATCCGGTCGTGTCCCAATATGCCGCGGAGATCGCCGCCGACGAACGGGCGCATGTCGATTTCCTGCGCGGCGCCCTTGGCGCTTCAGCGGTTGCGCAGCCGACGATCGACATCAGCTCCGATCCCAACGGCTCCTTCTCCACCGCCGCCCGCGCGGCGGGGCTGATCGGCGCCGGCCAGTCCTTCGATCCGTACGCCAATGACGAGAATTTCCTGCTCGGCGCCTTCATCTTCGAGGATGTCGGCGTTACCGCCTATAAAGGCGCGTCTCCGCTGATCACCAGCAAGGTGTTCCTGGAAGCCGCCGCCGGCATCCTGGCGGTCGAAGCCTACCATGCCGCACTGGTGCGCACGACCTTGTTCCGCAAGGGCATCCAGACGCCCGCATTGATCACGGCGACCGAGCGCATCTCGGATGCCCGCGACAGCCTGGACGGCACTGCCGACAAGGACCAGGGCATCGCACCGCGCGACAATGCGTCCAACATCGCGCCGCTCGACGGCAACGGCCTCGCCTACAGCCGCTCGGCGGGGGAGGTGCTCAACATCGTCTACCTGACGTCGATGGCACGCAATCAGGGCGGCTTCTTCCCCAATGGGGTGAACGGCACGATCCGGACCAGCGCTGCGAATTAAGCGCGTTCGATCCGTTTAAAAAAACAAAGTTCAGGG
>DASWMM010000126.1:0-6948 GCA_036399755.1 Allosphingosinicella sp. | reverse complement strand
TACCTTTCGGGCGAGCCTGGCGCGAATCCGTTCGTCTCGCCGGGGACCGCGGTCAAGGAAGGCGACACGCTGCTGATCATCGAGGCGATGAAGGTGATGAACCCGATCGTCGCGCCGCGCGCCGGCACCGTCACCCACGTGCTCGTCCAGGACGCCCAGCCCGTCGAGTTCGACCAGCCGCTGGTGATCGTCGAATAATGCCGATCCAGAAGGTCCTTATCGCCAATAGGGGCGAGATCGCGCTTCGCATTCACCGCGCCTGCCACGAAATGGGCATCAAGACGGTGGCGGTGCACTCCACCGCGGATGCCGACGCGATGCACGTCCGGCTCGCCGACGAGGCGATCTGCATCGGGCCCCCGGCGGCGTCGGACAGCTACCTCAACATCCCCAACATCATCTCGGCGGCCGAGATCAGCCATGCCGACGCCATCCACCCGGGCTACGGCTTCCTGTCCGAAAACGCCCGCTTCGCCGAAATCGTCGAAAGTCACGGCATCATCTGGATCGGCCCGAAGCCCGAGCATATCCGGATCATGGGCGACAAGATCGAGGCCAAGCGCACCGCCGCGGCGCTCGGCCTGCCGCTTGTCCCGGGCTCCGACGGACCGGTGGAGAATTTTGCCGAGGCCAGAGCGATTGCCGCCGAGACCGGCTACCCGGTGATCGTCAAGGCGGCGTCGGGCGGCGGCGGCCGCGGCATGAAGGTGGTCCAGTCCGAAGACCAGCTCGAGACCCTGATCGCCCAGGCCGGCTCAGAAGCGAAAGCCGCCTTCGGCGACGCCACCGTCTATATCGAGAAGTACCTCGGCGATCCGCGCCACATCGAGTTCCAGGTTTTCGGCGACGGCCGCGGCAAGGCGATCCACTTGGGCGAACGCGATTGCTCGCTGCAGCGCCGCCACCAGAAGGTGCTGGAGGAGGCCCCCTCCCCCGTCATCACCGCCGAGGAACGCGCACGGATGGGCGGGGTCGTCTCGAAGGCGATGTCCGACATGGGCTATCGCGGCGCCGGCACCGTCGAGTTCCTCTACGAGAACGGCGAATTCTACTTCATCGAAATGAACACCCGGCTCCAGGTCGAGCATCCGGTGACCGAGATGATCACCGGCATCGACCTGGTGCGCGAGCAGATCCGGATCGCCGCCGGCGAGGACCTGACCTGCACCCAGGAACAGGTCCAGTTCCGCGGCCACGCCATCGAATGCCGGATCAACGCCGAGGACCCGCGCACCTTCATGCCCTCGCCGGGCACGGTGAAGGCGTATCTCGCGCCGGGCGGAATGCACGTCCGCGTCGATAGCGGCCTCTACGGCGGCTATAAGGTGCCGCCTTATTACGACAGCATGATCGCCAAGCTGATCGTCTACGGCACCACCCGCGAGCGCTGCATCATGCGCCTTCGCCGGGCGCTCGAGGAATATGTGATCGAGGGGATGAAGACCACCATCCCGCTCCACCAGAAGCTGATCAACGACCCTGAATTCCTGGCCGGCGACTATACGATCAAGTGGCTCGAGGAATGGCTTGCCCGGGATGAGGAGCCGGCATGAAGGCGACCATCTACCACAACGGCAAGTGCGGCACGTCGCGCAAGACGCTGGAGATACTTGAGGCCGAAGGCGCGGACGTCACGGTGGTCGAATACCTCAAGACGCCGCCGTCCAAGGAGGAGCTGCGCCGCCTCTACGCCCGCGCCGGCCTTACGCCGCGTGAAGGGCTGCGCGCCAAGGAGTCGCTCGCCCGGGATCTCGATCTGGTCGACGGCCCGGTCAGCGAGGACGCGATCCTCGACGCGATGGTCGCCAACCCGGTGCTGATCGAGCGCCCGCTGGTCGAGACGGAGAAGGGCGTGCGTCTCTGCCGCCCCCAGGACAAGGTCCGCGAAATCCTCTGACCGGTTGACGTGCGCCGCGGCGCGCGACAAGCCGGAGGGGCAATGGCCTCCATCGATCCGGACCTCTTGCTGCGCGCATATGCGATCGGCGTGTTCCCGATGTCGGACAGCCGCGACGCCGCCGACGTCTTCTGGGTCGAGCCCCGCCGCCGGGCGATCATTCCCATCGACGGCTTCCTGCTCTCCCGCTCGCTACGCAAGACGCTCCGCTCAGGCGAATTCGAGGTCACCCGCGACCGGGCGTTTGGGGACGTCATCCGCCGCTGCTCGGAGCGTGACGAAACCTGGATCAACGGCGAGATCGAAAGGAGCTTCACCGAGCTCCACCGCCTCGGCCACGCCCATTCGGTGGAGGCGTGGCACGGCGGCGAGCTGGTCGGCGGCCTCTACGGCGTGCGCCTGGGGGGCGCGTTTTTCGGCGAAAGCATGTTCTCGCTGCGTACCGACGCCTCCAAGGTGGCGCTCGCCTGGCTGGTCGCACGGCTGAAGGTGGGTGGTTTCCGGCTGCTCGACTGCCAGTTCATGACGGAGCATCTGCGCAGCCTGGGTGCGATCGAGATCCCGCAGACGGATTATCTGGCGCTGTTGGCCGATGCCCTGTCGTCACCATCGTCGTCGGACGAAGCGACGGGCCTTGCCGCCTTGGTCGCGGGCGTGGACTTCGCGCGCGGTGAGGATGCGGAGTTCGGCGCCCTGGACCGGCTGCTTGCGGCGGCATCCGGCGCCGTGGCTTCGGCGGCCGCGCCAGGATGCGTCATTTCGCAGCTCTTGGTCCAGACGTCGTAGACCGGGTGCTCGACGACGTTGAGCGACGGCGATTCCTTGTAGATCCAGCCGGAGAAAACGCGGTGGAACTCGCCTTGCGGGTTGCGCACGTCGAGTTGCACGAACGCGCCGGTCAGCTTCTGCACTTCCCAGGGCGCGGAGGTTTCGCAGGCCCGGAGGCGGACGATCACGCCGCCGGACTGGATCGCCTGGCCCGGCTTCATCTTGAGCTCGCGGGAGATGCCGTTGCGCTTGTTAAGCAGGCCCAGCACCGCCACCCGTTCGCCCATCGGCGTCGTGCCCGGTGCAAGCTGGGTCACTGTCTGGGGTACATCGACGGTTTTCGGCTCGGCCTCGGCCTGCGTGTTGCCCTGCCCCTTTTGCGCCTCGCCGCCGCCTCCCTGGCCGCAGGATGCAAGCGCAAGCAGGAGGGCTCCGGCGCCGGCGCGAAAGCTCAGGCGGCTCATCCCTGGTCCGGAGTCCATGCCTCGTAATCGCCGCTCGCCGCGGCGCGAACCCCGCCCCGGTCCAGCGCACCGGCCGGCCGGTAGGCATCGGACGTTCCGGTGCGGTTGCCGGTCGGCTGCTTCAGGAACTTCGGCGCGGGCGGCAGCGTGTCGTCGGGGTGGCCGTCGAACTGGTGGTGGAGCCAGCTATACCATTCGGGCGGAAGCTGGCCGGCGTCGTTCGCGCCCTTGTAGAGGACGTAGCGGCGGTTGCCTTTTTTCGATTCGAAATAGCGGTTGCCGAACGCATCGCTTCCGAATTCGCGGCCGGTACGGCGGATATGGAGCGACGTGCCGATCGTCGCGCCGTCCCACCAGGTGAAGATCTTCTTCAGGAATCCCATGCTTGCCGCCTAGCGCCGAAGGGGGCGGACGCGCAAGCCTTCGGGCGTGAGGGCGGTAAGTTGCGGGAGCGCCCCGCCGCCCCCTCGCACGTCATGCCGGACCTGATCCGGCATCCACCTTCTTCCGGCACGGGGGCGGCAGGGGAGAAGGAAGAAGGTGGACCCCGGATCAAGTCCGGGGTGACGAGAGAGTTACCATGACCCGCTCCCGCGCTCTCTCCGCCCAGCCCTCGCCCCTCGCCCCTCGCACGTCATCCCGGACTTGATCCGGCATCCACCTTCATCGCGGAAACGCGGCGGCGCGGGAGAAAGAAGGTGGACCCCGGATCAAGTCCGGGGTGACGATTCAATTCCGATCCACGCCGCCTTTCACCCGCACCCTTTGCGCCCTGTTGACATCAAATCAATATAGGTAGACTTATCCGTCATGACCCGCTCCCGCGCTCTTTCCGCCCAGGCATGGTCGCTTCTGATGGCGCTTGCCGGTTCGGGAAGCGCTTGGCGGCACGGCTATGATCTTGCACGGCTGACCGGTCTTCGGTCCGGCACGCTCTACCCGCTGCTGATCCGGCTTGAGGGACAGGGCTATCTGGAAGCGCAATGGCAGCCGCCCGCCTCACCGGGACGCCCGCCCCGCCACGCCTATCGGCTGACGGCGAGCGGCGCCGCGCTCGCCCGGAGTGCCCCCGACGCGGCCGCCGGAGAAGGTGCCGCGCGCACGGCTTCAACATGAGCGCCCGACCCTTGCGCGTGATGGCGAGGCTTGCCGGACGGCTGCTCGAAACTGTCTACCCGCCGAGGCGCAGCGACTGGGCGCGGGCAATGCGCTGCGAAATCGAAGCGGTGGAGGGGGATGGCGCCGCCTTGCTGTTCGCACTCGGCTGCCTGTGGGGCGGGTGCCGCCTGGCGATCGCGGATCGGATTGCTTTGGTTATTCAGGGAGAAACGAGCATGAGGAAGACCTTCACCGCGTTGGGCGAACCGCGCAATGCGGGGATCGCCTGCGCCCTTGCCGCAACCCTGCTCGGCATGTTGTACATGGCCATGGCCGGGGCCCCGGCGCGCTACCTTGTCGTTAACGCGGCGGCCTTTCTGCTTGGCCTGGTCGCGCTTGGCGGGTTTGCCGGAGCCGCATCGCGCCGCTTCGCAAGCGCCGTGACGGTCCTATTCGGCCTCTGCCTTCTCGCAACCGCTCTCTTCGGAGCGGCGGCGGACGGCGCGGCGCGCTGGGTCTTTATCGGCCCCCTCGGCGTGCAGGTGAGCCTCGTCGTCGTGCCGTTCACCATCGTCGCGTTCGCCGGCCGATCGGACGCGGCCGGATTGGCCGGGATCGCCGCTGCCGCACTTGCGCTGGCGATTCAGCCGGACCGGGCGATGGCCGCCGTGCTTGCTCTCGGCATGGTCGTTCTCCTGTTCTCAAGGCCATCGCTCTGGTCGGCGCTCGCCGCCGTGGCCGCTACGGCGGGCTTCACCGCGGCGCTTGCCAGGCCCGAGGCGCTTCCCGCCGTGCCTTTCGTCGATCAGATCCTCTACACGGCGTTCGAGGTGCACCTTCTGGCAGGCATCGCCGTGCTGCTGGGCTCGGCCTTGCTTCCGGTGGCGGCGATTGCCGGGTGGCGCCGCGATCCCGGCCGGCGGCACCTGTACCTGACGTTCGCCGCGGTCTGGCTGGGCTGCATCCTTGCCGCCGCCGTGGGCAATTATCCCACGCCGGTCGTCGGCTATGGAGGCAGCTTTATTCTGGGCTACCTTCTCAGCCTGGCCGCACTGCCGACGCGCCGGCGCGCGTCGAGGGCGTTTCCGGAGGAGCGGACGAACCAGGACGCGCACGATCATGGCAGCCACTCGAAAGCCGCGTTCCTTCTCTGACCGGGGCGCCTCAGCGCGGAGCCTACCGCGCGGGAGGCGTGGCTTCGCCTGCCTTGGGCGTGCCCAACAGACCGTGCGAGGAAAGCCACGCTTGCAGCGCCAGCGGCCATTTGTCGGCGGGCAGATCGTGCGGGCGCATGCCGAAGCCGTGGCCGCCTTTTTGGTACAGGTGGATTTCGGCCGGCAGACCGGCGCGGCTCCACCGCTCGTAGATGGCGAGGCTCTTTTGCCACGGCACCTGCGGATCGTCCTGCGCCGCCGCCACAAACACGGGCGGGGCGCCGGGCCCGGGCGCCTCCTCGGTTGGCAGTGCGCCATAGAGGCTGATTGCAAAGTCCGGCTTCGCGGCTGCCCCCGGCGCCAGCGAAACGCCCAGCACGGTAATCGCGCCCGCCGAAAAGCCGATCATGCCGACGCGATCGGCCGCAACGCCATAGCTGGCGGCATTGCCGCGGATCAGGCGCAAGGCCTGCACCGCGTCCGCCATGGCAACCTGGCGGGCGGGCTCCGTCCTCTTCACGAAAGCGTCGAAACTTTCGGGGCCACCGGAGCCTTGGCCGGTGGGCGGGCGGACCCGGTACTTCAGCACAAAGGCCGTGACGCCGCGCTCCGCGAGCCAACGCGCGGTCTCCGTTCCGTCCAGGTCCCAGGCCAAGGCCCGGAAGGAGCCGCCGGGAAGCACCACTATCGCCGTCTTGTTGGCGCGGTCCGGGCGCGGCCGGAAGACCGTCATCGTCGGCACGGTGACGTTGGTGACGATGTGGACCTTGCCGGCCACCGGCAGCTCGGCGTCCACTTCTTCCTCCGGGCCGGTCCAGCTTTCCGTGCCGGGCGCGGCGCCGGGCCAGAGGCGGACGACTTCAGCTGCTTGGGGCGGGGCGGGCTCGGCGGCTTGCGTGGTCCCGCACCCCGACACGGTAAGGGCGGCGGCAAGGAGCGGAAGAATCGTGCTGTGCCGGATTTTCATGCAGGCTCCCCGTCCGCCTCCCGGTTGCAGAGATCGCCGATCTGAGCCGATCGCGGCGTCAGCGCGCTTCCACTTCAACGGCAAGCGGCCCCTTGCGCCCGGAGGCGATTCGGGCGCGGAGCAATTGATCGGGGATGAGGTCGGCAAGACCGCCGCGGCGCACCGTTTCCATGTGAACGAAAATGTCCTCCTCCTCGTCGCCCTCGCCGTCGCGATTGAGGAAGCCGTAGCCCTTGAGGCGGTTGAACCATTTCACCCGCACCGGCTCGAACGCGCCCGCGTCGTCCAGCAAGGCCGAGGGATCGACCCGTTCGGCGGGGGACGCCGCGCTGCGCGGCGCTTCGGTGACGATGGCCTGGCTGAGGTCGATCGACAGCACCTTGCGGGCCTGGAGACCCCGTTCCTGTTCGGCGACAAGGCACTCGATCACCGCGCCTTCGGGAAGGCTGCGGCGTTCATGTTCCTTCAGCACGCTGAAGTGGACAAGGACGTCGCCTTCGATCTGATCGCTGACTAGGAAGCCGAACCCCCGCGTTGCGTCGAACCACTTCATGGAGCCGGTGATCCGGGTCAGCGCCTCGTCGTCGGCATGCGGCATCG
>DASWMM010000125.1:0-1847 GCA_036399755.1 Allosphingosinicella sp. | reverse complement strand
AGCCGGTGCGTCCGTATCTGCCCTTCTCCCGAGCGCGCGACGACCCTCACCTGCCCGTCCCCGTCGGCGGCCAGCCGCTCGCCGATGGTGAACTCGGTCGCGCCCTCGGGCAGCGCCTCGCCGTCGATCGAGAGGATGCGGTCGCCGCGCTTGAGGCCGCTCGCCTTCGCCGCCCCGAAGCTGCCCGCGACCGAAGCGTGCCCCAGCCGGTCTGCGTCCGGAAGCCGTAGGCCGCCGCGGCGGGCATGTTGCCGAAATAGTCGCGCGCGTTGAACCAGAAGCTTCCGGCGATCACCGCCGTGACCGCGATGGCGAGTGCGACATAGGCCGCGCGCACCGCGCCGCCCCGCCGTCCGTGGAGGTGGGGCAAAGCGGACGGCAGGCGCAGGCGCGGCGCCCGCCCCCAACCGTCTCCCGTGCCGGCCGCCATCGTCATCCGCACCCCCCGTCCGCACGCCGGAAGACTAACCGCTTTGCCGGCAGGGGCAACGACTTAGGCGAGGAGAGACTTGCGTCCGCTTCGGCCCCATTTCCCTCGCGGGTCCGGTTGACGTGCCGCCGGCCGCGGCGCACCCTGCCGGCCGGGGGGAAATATGGCACGCACCAAGAAGGATGCCGTCCTCGCGCCCACCAGCGCGGCGACCCAAGGCGTGGCTCTGCTCAAGGCGGAGCGCAAGCGGCGGCCACGCAAGAGCGAGGCGCCGGCGCCCGAAGCCGGGGCGGCGCCGCCTCCGCCCCAACCGGTCGAGGAGCCGCGCGGCAAGGCCATCGTCCTCTTCTCCGACGGCACCGGCAACAGCAGCGCGAAGCTCTTCAAGACCAACGTCTGGCGCATGTACGAGGCCGTGGACCTGGGGCCGAGCGCGCCCGGCAAGCCAAACCAGATCGCCTATTACGACAATGGGGTCGGCACTTCAGGCTTCAAGCCGATGGCGATTCTGGGCGGTGTGTTCGGAGTGGGCCTGAAGCGCAACGTATTGGACATCTATCGGTACGCGTGCCGCAACTACTCGGACGGCGATCAGATCTATGGCTTTGGGTTCAGTCGGGGCGCGTTCACCATGCGCACCGCGATCTCCTTCATCGCCGATCAGGGCCTGGTCCCCTATACGACCGAGGCGGAGCTGGTCCGGCGCTCCAAGGACGCTTACCGCGCCTACTGCGCGCCGGGCGCGCCGCGTTATCTCAAGTGGCTGGTGCGCGGCTATCGTGCCGCCCGAGCGAAAGCCTCAGACGCATGGCGCAAGATCGTCGGCGCGACGATCTACGACGAGAAGCTGAACCACAGGCCGGAGATCAAATTCATCGGCGTCTGGGACACCGTGTCTGCCTATGGAGGGCCCATCGCGGAGATCACGCGGGCGATCGACAACTGGTTCTTCCCGATGAGCATGCCGAACTACCAGCTCAACGTCGAGGTCCAGCGCGCCCGGCACGCCCTCGCCATAGACGACGAACGGGATTCGTTTCACCCGCTGCTGTGGGATGAGATCCATGAGCAGAAGCTCATCGGAAGGAGGCAGGCCGGTGAGGGCAACCTGCCGGCCTGGATCGAAAACGACAGGCTGGAGCAGGTTTGGTTCAGCGGCATGCATGCCGACGTCGGCGGGGGCTATCCGGACGAGAGCCTGAGCTTCATCTCCCTGCTCTGGATGATCGAGGAGGCTGAAAAGGCGGGACTGCGTACGCTGGACGTCGTCACCGCCCGGTATCGGGCCATGGCCAACAGCTTCGGCCCTATGCATGACAGCAGGGCGGGTATCGGCGCCTATTACCGCTATCAGCCGCGCAAGATCGCTGCATGGCTGGATCCGGTGCAGAGCGACACTCTCAGCCTGAGGGATCCG
>DASWMM010000124.1:0-1547 GCA_036399755.1 Allosphingosinicella sp. | reverse complement strand
TCTTGTTCCAGCGCTCGTTCCACAGACTGGTCATCGACCAGGGTACCATCATGCCCGCCGCGAGCCAGCCGACCACCGTTTTCCAAAGGTAGGACCAGCCGTAGGACCAGCCGCCATCGTCGCTGCCGCCGCGAATGCCGTGCCACCATGTCCGCGAGAGGCGGTAACGAAGCGCGCGCAGCTGGCCGACGCCCATTAGGTAGAAGATGCCGACGTAGATGGCAGCGACGATCACGCCGGCCGCCGCCGCTTCGCCGCGAAGCACCATCGCCTGAAAGCCGAACTGGAAGAAGATCGCGATCGGGATGAACACCGCCATGACGATCAGGAAGCCGATGAACATCTCGGTGCCGGTGCCGGTCCATTGCAGATGGTCATCGATGAACTCGGTGCGGCTCCACAGATAGCGGCGCTCACGCGCCTTGGCCCAGAAGCGGTAGAAACCCAAAGTCACCACCGTCAGCAGCAAGTTGGTAAAGGCGATCGGCAGGAATTCGCGCCACGTCCCGGTAAAGGTAAAAGCGCTCGCCGGCTCCTTGCCGGCGGCGATGTCGCGCATATCATTCATGATTCAGCCCCTGTGCCCGTGGCGAAGGTGCAACGGCGGCCAGGAACGCGCAAGGTTTTTCGCGGGCGTGCGCAAGGGGTGGAGGAACCGGCGCGCAGCCGCTACATCGGCCCTCGTCATGACCCAGCACTTCAAGATCCGCCTTCCCGATGGCTCCGTGCGCGAAGTTGCCGAAGGCACCACGCCCGCCGACATTGCCGCCGCGATCGGCCCCGGTCTCGCCAAGGCCGCGCTTGCCGCCAGGATCGATGGCGAGCTTCGCGATCTCAACCGGCCGTTTGAGGGCGATGCCGAGCTTGCGCTGGTCACCGCCCGCGACGAGGCCGACGCGCTGGAGCTCGCCCGCCACGATTTCGCGCACGTTCTCGCCGAAGCGGTGCAGAACTTGTTTCCGGGCACGCAGATCACCTTCGGTCCGGCAACGGACGACGGCTTTTATTACGATTTCGCGCCCGCCCCGGAGCGGGGACCGTTCACCGACGAGGACCTACCCCGGATCGAGGAAGAGATGCGCCGCGTCATCGCCCGCGACGAACCGCTGATCCGCGAAGTCTGGACTCGCGACGAGGTGCGGGAATTCTTCCTGAAGCAGGGTGAGGCGTTCAAGGCCGAATGGGTGATGGAGCTTCCCGCCGAGGAAACGATCACCATGTACCGCTCCGGGGGCTGGCTGGATCTGTGCCGCGGCCCGCACCTTGCCTCCACCGGCAAGCTCGATCCGCAGGCGTTCAAGCTGACGCGCGTCTCCGGCGCCTATTGGCGCGGCGACCAGAAGAACGCGATGCTGAGCCGCATCTACGGCACCGGCTGGCTCAACAAGAAGCAGCTTGCCGAGCATCTGACCCGGCTGGAGGAGGCGGCCAAGCGCGACCACCGCCGCATCGGCCAGGACATGGACCTGTTCCACCTCCAGGCGGAAGCGCACGGATCGGTGTTCTGGCACCCGCAAGGCTTCATTATCTGGCGCCAGCTCGAAGCC
>DASWMM010000123.1:0-2063 GCA_036399755.1 Allosphingosinicella sp. | reverse complement strand
AAGCCGAAGCGCTTGCCGCCCTTCACCGTCTTGGAGACGCGGTTGATGTGGACCAGCTTCTCGATCAGCTCTTCGCCGCCGTCGTCGTCGCGGTTGCCGCCACGGCCGCCGCGCTCGTCGCGCCGGCCACGATTGCCGCCGGGGCCGCCGCCGCGATTGCCGTCACGGCCACCGCCGCCGCCGCCGCCACGACCACCACGGCCGCCGCGACCACCGCCCGGGCCGCCGGGACCACGGCCTTCGCCGCGTGCCT
Organism: Allosphingosinicella sp.; assembly: GCA_036399755.1. Lineage (GTDB taxonomy): Bacteria > Pseudomonadota > Alphaproteobacteria > Sphingomonadales > Sphingomonadaceae > Allosphingosinicella. The sequence continues at coordinate 1,810 of DASWMM010000123.1, read as the reverse complement.
CGGAGGGAGCGCCTTCGGCAACGGCCACGTTCTCGGCCGGCTGCGTCGGGGACTGCTGCGACGTTTCGATGTTGTTTTCGTCAGCCATTTAGAACTCCAATCCGCCTTCGCGGGCGGCATCGGCCAGCGCTTTCACGCGGCCGTGAAACAGGAAACCGCCACGGTCGAACACCACCTGGGTGACGCCCGCTTCCTTGGCGCGCTCGGCGACCCGGCGGCCCACGTCCTGAGCGGAGCCGACGGTGGCGCCGGTCGTGTCGCGCACGTCCTTTTCCAGGGTCGAGGCCGAGGCCACGGTGCGGCCTTGGACATCGTCGATGACCTGCGCATAGATGTGACGGCCCGACCGGTGGATCGAAAGCCGGGGACGGACGCCCCCACGTTTGCGGAGCGAGGTGCGGACGCGCTGACGGCGCCGCTCAAAGAGGGAGAGTTTCGCCATGGCTTACTTCTTCTTGCCTTCTTTGCGGAAGATGAACTCGCCGCGATACTTGATGCCCTTGCCCTTGTAGGGCTCCGGCTTGCGCCACTGACGGATCTCAGCGGCGAGCTGACCGACCCGTTGTGAATCGTTGCCCGAGATGACGACCGTGGTCGGATCGGGGGTGGCAACGGTGAGATCGGCCGGAACCTCGACATTGACGTCGTGGCTGTAGCCGAGCTGGAGGCGCAGGTTCTTGCCCTGCATCGCCGCGCGGTAGCCGACGCCGGTGATTTCCAGCGTCTTGGTGAAACCGTCGGTGACGCCGGTGACCAGGTTCTGCACCAGCGTGCGGTGCATGCCCCAGAAGGAGCGTGCGCGCTTGGTTTCGTTGGCAGGCTTCACCACGATACGGCCGTCTTCGATGCCGTAGCTGATGTCGTCCATCATCTGCATGGTCTGGACGCCCTTGGGGCCCTTGACCGACAGCGACGTGCCTTCCACCGAAGCGGTGACGCCGCTTGGCAGCGCAACCGGGACTTTTCCGATGCGGCTCATATCAAAACACCTCCGCGAGCACTTCGCCGCCGACATTCTGCTCGCGCGCTTCCGCGTCGGACAGAACGCCGCGAGGCGTCGAGACGATGGTGATGCCGAGGCCGTTGCGGACCCGCGGCAGCTCCGTGCTACCCGAATAAACGCGGCGGCCGGGCTTGGAAACGCGGGCGACGTGCTGGATGGCCGGGCGGCCTTCGAAATATTTCAGCTCGATGCGCAGGCCGGCGTGGCGGCCCAGGGCCTCCTCGCTGTAGCCGCGAATATAGCCTTCGCGCTGGAGGACGTCGAGGACGCGGGACCGCAGCTTGGACGCGGGGGAAACCACGCTGTCCTTGCGGGCCTGCTGGCCGTTGCGAATGCGGGTGAGCATATCACCCAGGGGATCGGTCAAGGGCATATTCTATACCTTACCAGCTGGACTTCGTGAGGCCGGGGATCAGGCCCTTGTTGCCCAATTCCCGGATCATGATGCGCGACAGCCCGAATTTGCGATAATTGGCGCGCGGACGGCCGGTGATCATGCAACGGTTGCGCACCCGGGTGGGGTTCGCGTTGCGCGGGATCTCGGCCATCTTGAGCCGCGCGATAAGACGCTCGGTCTCATCGAGGGTCGTGTCGTTCGCGGTCGCCTTCAGCTTCGCATATTGGCCGGCGTGTTTCTTCACCAGCTTCTTGCGACGCTCATTCTTGTTGATCGAACTCAGTTTCGCCATGACTTCAGTTCTCGCCTTCCATCTTCTTGCTTGTTTCCCGGCGAAAGCCGGGACCCAGTCTGGACCCCGGCCTTCGCCGGGGAACTGTTCGCCGCGTTAAGCAGCCTGCTTTTCTTCT
>DASWMM010000122.1:0-8078 GCA_036399755.1 Allosphingosinicella sp. | reverse complement strand
CGATCGTAACCGTAGCGGCTTCTACGGCGGCAAGATCGACGCGGTGCTTGGCCGTCACCGGCTTGAAGGCACCTACTTCAACACGTCCGGCACCACCAATCGCAACGTCTTCGGCACCTCGATCTTCACTCTGGCCAGTGGACTTCGCTACAATCCGAACACGAACGCCCCCGGCGGCTACGCTTCGTCCACCGTGTTCCGTTCGGGCGGCGAAAACTATGTCGGCCGCTACACGGGAACGTTCACCGACTGGCTGACCCTCTCGGCGGCCTACGGCGTGAACAAGAACAGCGACACCACGGAGTCCAACACACCGGACTTCCCGTCGATCGTCGATCAGCGCGGCGGCGGAAACGCTTCCATCGGCAACACCACGGCAAACGCCAACACCGCCTTCGACAAGCGCGAGTTCTACCGGGCCGACGTGGATTTGACCTTCAACATGTTCGGCTCACATCACGTGCGGTTCGGATATGACCGTGAAGACCTGAACTTGCGGAACTTCATCACCGCCAACGGCGGGTTCCAGTTCACTCTGGCGCAGACCGGAGCGGCGGCGGTGGACCCGATCACCGGCCTGGGCCCGAACACGCAATATGCGATTGCTCGGACTTTCGTCTCGGGTGGCGAGTTCAACACCCGCAACGAGGCGTTCTACATCCAGGATAGCTGGCGTCTGCTCGGCGACCGACTGCAGCTGAACATCGGCGTTCGCAACGACAAGTTCGTCAATCGTAACGCGGACGGCGTCGCCTTCTACGATTCGGGCAGCCAGTGGGCTCCGCGCATCGGCATCAGCGGCGATCCCTTCGGTGACGGCCGCTCCAAGGCATACGGTTCGTTCAGCCGGTACATCCTCCCGGTTGCACTCAACACCAACCTGCGCCTCGCCGGCAGTGAGCTCGATTATGATGCTTACTTCCGTCTCACCGGCACCGGGCTTGATGCCAATGGCGTGCCGACCCTCGGCGCACCGATCACGACCGGCGCCGGCTTCGAAGCTTGCCCCCCGGGCGGTCCCGCCGGAACGGCATGCGTCGTCCGCAACGACGGGTCTGTTCCGGGTACCGAGTCGACGGTGGCTTCGAATCTGAAGTCGCAGTCGACCGAAGAGATCATCCTGGGCTTCGAGCATCGCTTCGCTCGCCGCCTGCGCCTCAATGTCTTCGGTACCTACACCAAGCTGATCGACTCGCTGGAAGACGCTGCCGTCGACCAGGCGGTTATTCCGCTTTGCGTTTCTGCCGGAAACACCGCGGCGTCCTGCAGCGCCATCTACAACGGCGTGCATCAGTACGTGCTGATCAATCCGGGCCGCGACGTTGCCGTGACCCTGTCCGATCCGTTCCCGAACGAAACCACGGCCCGCACGGTGACCTTGTCGGCGGCGGACCTCGGCTATCCGAAGGCAAGCCGCACCTACAAGGCGGTCACTGTCGAGTTCGAGCGGGAGTTCGACGGTAAGTGGAGCCTGGAAGGAAGCTACACCTGGTCCAAGACCCGGGGTAACATCGAAGGCGGCGTTCGCTCCGATAACGGCCAGACCGACTCCGGTCTGACCACTTCCTTCGATCTTCCGGCGCTGGCGAACGGCTCCTTCGGCTACCTGCCGAACGATCGTCGCCACAACTTCAAGCTCTTCGGAAGCTATCAGCCGTTCGAATGGCTGTCGCTCGGCGTTAACGCGCAGATCCTCTCGCCGCGTCGTTTCGGCTGTATCGGTCGCGCCCCGGCCAATGCGGACAACAACGTCGCTGGCCGCTTCTACGGTGCGAACGCATTCTACTGTAACGTGGATGCGAGTGGGAACGTGATCCGGAATCCGAACACCTCGGCACCGGGCGCCTTCCCGGTCACGGCCTTCCCGGTTGTGAACCCGATCCCACCCGCGACCGGCGCGTCTTCACTGCAGCTCACGCCGCGTGGCAGCCAGTTCAAGAGCGATTGGCTGTACAACCTGAACCTCGACGCGGCATTCCGGGTACCGTCCGACAAGTTCGATGCAATGCTTCGTGTCTCGGTGTTTAACGTCCTCAACCGGAAGGCCGCCCTCGACTTCAACGAGTTCGGAACCGTCACTTCCGGTGCGCCGAGCTTCACCTACGGCCTGCGCACCGCGTCGCAGTCGCCGCGGTTCTTCCGCTTGCAGTTCACTGTCGGCTTCTAAGTTCTCTTCTCTTCGCTCAACAGAAGGGGCCGGCAGCAATGCCGGCCCCTTTTTTGATGAGTCCGCAGGGTATTCGTGCCCAACAATCGCGCTCAGCCGCGCCGCTGGCGCGAGTAGAATCGACCAATCTGTTCGGGAGCCCGGGCTTCGCCACGGAAGGGCACGGTTCGGCCCGTTAGCCGCGTGCGGAACCCGGCATTCGCATGCGTTGCAGACGCACGCCTTGAACTGCCCTAAAGGCCGAGGCGTACCCGCTACCCCAGTTCGCGCGATCCACGCCGCGCAAAGTGAACCGGTCGCCGCGCTCGGCGGCTAACCGATCGGCGAGGCCGCCCGTTCGAGTTCGCCTAAAGAAGGCGCAGCGCGATCGCGCGTCGGCGGCGCCAACGCCTCAGCCGCGCTCCACGCACAAGGCGATGCCCATGCCGCCGCCGATGCACAATGTGGCGAGGCCTTTCTTCGCATCGCGGCGCCCCATCTCATACAGCAGAGTGGTCAGTACCCGGGCGCCGGACGCGCCGATCGGGTGGCCGATGGCGATGGCGCCGCCGTTGACGTTGACCTTGTCCGGATCCCAGCCGAGCTCCTTGCCGACGGCAAGCGCCTGGGCGGCAAAGGCTTCGTTGGCCTCGATGAGATCGAGATCGGCGATCGACCAGCCGGCCTTTTGCAGCGCGCGCTGGGTGGCGGGAACGGGGCCGATGCCCATGATCGACGGATCGACGCCGGCCGAAGCCCAGCTTGCGATTCGCGCCAGGATCGGCGCGCCGCGCGCTTCCGCTTCCTCGCGGCTCATGATTACCAGCGCGGCGCCGCCGTCGTTCAGGCCCGAAGCATTGCCCGCGGTGACCGTGCCGTCCTTCTTGAAGGCGGGACGCAAACCGCCAAGCGCCGCCTGCTCGACGCCGTCGCGGATATATTCGTCATGTTCGGTGACGACATCGCCCTTGCGGCCTTTCACGGTAACCTTTGCGATCTCGTCGGCAAAACGGCCGGAGGACCGGGCGGCCGAAGCCTTGTTCTGGGAGGCGGTTGCAAAGGCGTCCTGCTCGTCGCGGGTGATCTGGTAGCGCTCGGCAAGGTTCTCGGCGGTGATGCCCATGTGGTAGCCGGCGAATGCGTCGGTCAGGCCGTCCTTGATCATGGTGTCGATCATCTGGAGGTCGCCCATCTTGGTGCCGGGGCGAAGGTTCTGGGCGTGGGCGGAAAGGCTCATGCTCTCCTGCCCGCCGGCGACGACGATCCGTGCATCCCCGGTGAGGATCGCCTGGGAGGCCAGGGCAACGGCGCGCAGGCCGGAGCCGCAGACCTGGTTAACGCCCCAGGCGGGCACTTCCTTCGGCACGCCGGCGGACATGGAGGCCTGGCGGGCGGGGTTCTGGCCCTGGGCGGCGGTGAGCACTTGGCCAAGGATCACTTCGCTGACGTCCTCCGGCGCGACGCCCGCCTGCTCAAGCGCCGCGACGATGGCGGTGCGGCCGAGCTCGTGCGCCGGCACGGCGGCAAAGGCGCCAAGAAAGGCGCCGACGGGGGTACGCTTTGCGGCGGTGATGACGACGTCGGTCATGGAAGGTGCTCCCGGTGTCAGAAAGGTTCGCCGCCCCTAGCACTCTGCTGCAGTGCGGGAAAGCCAGCCGGCGAGCGGCTCCCACAGCGACTCGCGGGCGCGGCTGCCCACGACCATGCCGACATGGCCCTGCTGAAGGCGCAGGGTTTCGCCGGCACGCGGCGCGCTTTCCTCCGGCACGATCCGGTCGGTGGCGGAGACGATGTTGAACAACGGGCAGGGAAGCGCCGCGGGATCGACCGTCTGCCCTGCAACCGTCCACGCGCCGCGGCCGGGCAGGTCCTCCCCGAAGAAGCCTTCGAACATCTCCCGCGCCGCCGCTTCGCCGAGCGGCGGGCCGTCATTGGCCCAGTCTTCCAGGGTGACAAAGGTTCGCGCCTTGTCGCTGTCTGGCTCCAGCGCGGCAAAGCCCTCGAACTTGCTGACGGTACGGGCGGGATCGAGGCTCCAGAAGGCGCTTTGCAGCACCTCCATAGGCAACACACCCAGGGCCTTCGCCGTGGGCTGTGCACCCGCCCACAGCTTCGCCAGCGTCGCCCGGCTCTCCGCCGGGAAGCCGCCGAAATGCCAAGGCGCCGCTATGGTCGCAACGGAGGTCGCACCGACCGGCGCGGCGGCGGCGAGCGCCATGGTGCCGCCCAGGCAATAGCCGACCAGCGCCGGCCGCTCGCCAAGCGCGGCGATCAGCGGCACGGCGATGTCCTTGATATGCCCGGAGACGCCAAGCGCGCGCCGCGCCTCCACGTCCCAGCCCCAGTCGAGAAGCAAGGGCCGAACACCCCGCGTCGCCAGCCAGCGCAGCAGCGAGCGCTCCGGCGCAAGGTCGAGGATCGTCGGCGGATTGATCAGCGACGGGATGAACACCACCGGCGGGCCGCTGCCGCCATAGTCGCGCAGCGCCGCGCCGCAGCGCTCCGCCACCGCCGGCATCGGCGCGCGCGGCGGCTCGCGCGGCGCCTCCTGGTACATCCGAAGACCTTCCAGCGCCCGCCCCATCCGCCCCGGTTCCGCTGCGGTTTCGCTGCGCAGCAATTCCAGGAACAGGGGCAGCGGCCGCGGCCTGTGTTGCAGTGCGGTAAGCTTTGGTGATAAAGCCGTTTCTTCCGGCACGGAGGGGCTCATGGCTGCGTCATCATCTTCGGACGGCACTGTCGTCATTATCAAAAAATATGCGAACCGCCGCCTCTACGACACCGAAAGCTCGAGCTACATCACGCTTGATCGCCTTGCCGAAATGGTGCGCCAGAAGCGCGAGTTCAAAGTGGTCGATGCGAAGTCCGGCGAGGACATCACCCACTCGGTGCTGACCCAGATCGTGATGGACGAGGAAGCGGGCGGCACCAACATGCTTCCGGTCAACTTCCTGCGTCAGTTGATCGGCATGTACGGCGATCAGATGCAATCCATGGTGCCGCAATATCTCGAAGCCTCCCTTGAGTCTTTCCAGCGCAACCAGACCCAATTTCGCGACGCGCTTGCCGGCGCCTTCACCGGCGGGCCGCTTGCGGAAATCGCACGGCGTAACATGGAGCTGTTCCAGGCCGCCGCGCCGGGAGCGGCCAAGCCCGCCGCCGCCACGGCTTCCGCCGACGAGAACGAGATCGCGCGGCTGAAGGGCGAGCTCGCCGCCTTGCAGGCGAAGGTCGACAAGCTCGCCAAGTAAGGCGCCTCGGCGTCCGTTCGGCACGCCCGCGCCCCTCACATCCTCACCGCCCCGGCTTGACGAACTTCAGCGTCATCCGGTCGCTTTCACCGATCGCCTCGAAACGGGCGCGATCGACGTCCTTGCCGCGGTAGGTGGGCGGCAGCGACCAGACGCCGCCCGGGTGGTCCTTGGTGTCGCGCGGATTGGCGTTGACCTCGCTTGCCGCAACGAAGCGGAAGCCCGCCTGTTCGGCCAGCCGGCGAACGGTGGAGACCCGGACATAGCCCGAACTGCGCTCGCGCGCCGCATCGGCGGTTTCGGGGAGGCGGTGCTCGACCACGCCCAGCGTTCCGCCCGGTTTCAGCATGGCGAATATCTGGCGGAATGCGTCGTCGGCAAAAGGCTGGTCGCCCATCATCCAGTTGTGGACGTTGCGGAAGGTAAGAACGACGTCGGCGCTTCCGGCGGGCACGGGGGGCTGGTCCGCGCCCGGGCGGCCGCCTGGGAAGGACGCCAGGCGGACCTTGCCGTACAGCCCCGCGTCCTTGGCGATCAGCGCCTTGACGCCGTTCAGGCCGTTGCCGTTCGCGGCGGCGATGTAGGATCCGTTCTCGGCCACCATCGGCGCCAGGATCTCCGCATACCAGCCGCCGCCCGGCCAGATCTCAACCACCGTATCGTCGGGCTCGACCCCGAAGAAGCCGAGCGTTTCGCGCGGGTGGCGATAGGCGTCGCGGGCGACGTTGGCCGGCGAGCGGCTCGGCGCGTCCACCGCGGCGGCGATCGAGGTGTCGGCGTAGACCGACGCGGCAGCGGCGCGCTCGGCGGACGCGGTCGGTCCGCAAGCGGATAAAGCGGGAAGGCAGAGCGCGGCGGCGGCGGCGGCGGCAAGGAGGTGAGGACGCTTCATCGGGGCAGCTCTCCGTGTGGTTCGTTGCGCAGCCATTGCCTCACTTCGCGCACCGAGGAAAGGTTCACGTGGCGCGCCCCGCTGCACACTCGCCTCTCCCCGTTCGCGGCGCTAAGGGGCCGGCATGTTTTTCGAGAACCTTGCGGATGCGGCGGCCGAGGCGGAACCGGGGACCCTGCTCTGGGCGGCTGCCGGGGCGCTGCTGCTGCTCGCCATCTGGTCCGCCTTCGCCGAACACCGCAGGCGCCGCCGCCGCAACCTCGACAGGCCCGGCTGGGTGCCCTGGGACCTGGTCCAGATTCTCGCTTTCCTGGCCGCCGTCATCGCCGCCGCGCTGGCACTGAAGACGTAGGGCGCCGAACGCCGGTTCAGCCGCGGTTGCGGACGTAGCTCCCCGGGGCAGGCTCGATCGCCTTGAGCTTGCCTTTGCCCGGCACCCGCGCCTTCACCTTCGGAGCCTTGCCGTTGTCCGAAAGCCGCGCATGCCAGTGCGGCCACCAGCTCCCGTCCTGTTTTTCGGCGCCTTCCAGCCACGCATCCGCCGTCGCCGGCATATCCTCGTTGACCCAAAAGCCGTGCTTGTTGGCGCTGGGCGGATTGATCACGCCCGCATTGTGGCCGGAGCCGCCGAGCAGGAAGGCGACATCGCCGCCAAACAGCCGCGCGCTGTCGTAGGTGCCCTGCCAGGCGGAGACATGGTCGTCCTTGAGGCTGATGGCGAGCAAAGGCGTCTTCACCTTCGCCAGGTCGATCTCGACTCCATCCAGCACCAGGCCGCCGGTCTTGAGCTTGTTGTCGCGCAGGATGTCGCGGGCCCAGCTCAGCAAAAAGGCGCGGGGAATGTGGGCGCCGTCGGCGAACCAGTAGAGGATGTCGGAAGGCGGCGCTTCCTTGTCCATCAGATAGTGGCTGACCACCGACGACCAGATCAGATCATTGGCGCGCACCGCCGAGAAGAGCGCCTGCAGATCCTGCGCGGCCATGAAGCCCTTGTGCAGCAGGTGCCGCTCCATGGCGCGAAGCTGCTCCGGCTCGGTAAAGGTCGACCATTGGCCGAGTTGGGCGAAATCGAACATCGTGCCGATGGTGGTGGCGGAGGCGACTCGCTTCCCCTCCCCCTTCGCCGCCAGATAGGCGAGCGCGATGGCGACCAGGGTGCCGCCCATGCAGAAACCGAACATGTCGACTTCCCGCTCACCGGTGGCCTGCTCGATTGCCTCGAGCGCGGCGACGGGGCCGAGCTTGATGTAGTCGGCAAGGTCGCGGTCGGCGAGTTCATGGCCGGGATTGACCCAGGAGACGACGAACACCGTGTGCCCCTGCTCGACCAGCCAGCGGATCAGGCTCGACTTGGGCTGAAGATCGAGCAAATAATCTTTGTTCACCAGCGGCGGCACGTAGAGGATCGGGCGCTTATACACCTCGTCCGTCACCGGCGCATACTGGATGAGCTGCATCAGCTCGTTCTGGAACACAACGCTGCCCGGCGTCGCCGCGAGATCGACGCCAAGCTCGAACTCCTTTTCGACCCGGCGCTGCACGATCCCCGGCGTGTCGGCGGCGTCGGCGAGCAGGTTGGCGAGGCCCGACAGCAGGCTGATCGACCCGGTGTCGATCGCGCGGCGGATCGCTTCCGGATTGGTCAGCGCGAAGTTGGCCGGCGAGATCGCGTTGAGGTATTGCTGGGTGAAGAACTCCACCTTTGTCCGCGTCGCCTCATCGAGTCCCTCGGCGCCCTGCACCAGCTCAACCGCGCGGCGCGCGGTGAGCAGATAGGCCTGCTTCAGGT
>DASWMM010000121.1:0-5274 GCA_036399755.1 Allosphingosinicella sp. | reverse complement strand
GTCGGGCGAGCGCGGCCAGGAGTAAGACAGCCGGCCGCGGAAGTCGAAGCGGGGCGCGCCGTTGCGGTCGGCGAACAGCACGTCGGCGATGCCGCCGCCCTCGCTGCCCGGCAGGAACGCCGCGACGAAGGCGTCGGAGGCGTTGAGCTCCGGATTGACCCACATCGGCCGCCCCGAAAGGAACACGGCGACCACCGGCACGCCCTGCGCCTTGAGGCGGCGCAGGAGGTCCAGGTCCTTCTTGTCGGCGGGGCTGTATTCAAGCGTCTGCCGGTCGCCGACGAACTCGGCGTAGGGCTCTTCCCCGAACACCACGATCGCGACGTCCGGCTTGGCCGTATAGCGGCCGTCCGGTGCAAGCGTGGCCTTGCCGCCGCCCGCTTTCACCGCGTCACGGATGCCCGAATAGATCGACTCGGCATTGGGGAAATCCGCGTTGGTGATGCCGGTGCCCTGCCAGGTGATCGTCCAGCCGCCGGACTGTTTGGCGAGGTTGTCGGCGCCGTCGCCGGCGACCAGCACATTGGCACCCGCGCGCAGCGGCAGGAGCTTGCCTTGGTTCTTGAGCAGCACCAGCGACTCGCGCACGGCCTGGCGCGCCACTGCACGGTGTTCGGCCGAGCCGAGGCGGTTGAACTCGCCCGCGAAGGGCCGCTTGGAGGGCGCCGCCTTTTCGAACAGGCCGGCGCGCATCTTCACCCGCAAGATCCGCCGCACGGCGTCGTCGAGGCGCGCCATCGGGATCTCGCCCGAGCGCACCTGGGCAAGCGTGTTTTCGTACAGGCCCTTCCAGCTGTCGGGCGCCATGAACATGTCGAGGCCGGCGTTGATCGAGGCGGCGCAGCTCGTGTTGGAGCAGCCCGGCACCTGGCCGTGGGCGTTCCAGTCGCCGACCACCAGGCCGTCGAAGTTCATGTCTTCCTTCAGCGCCACGGTCAGGAGATCGCGGTCGCCATGCACCTTTTCGCCGCGCACGGAGGAGAAGCTGGCCATCACCGACTGAACGCCGGCCTCGATCGCCGGTGGATAGCCCGCGCCGTGAATGTCCCTCAGGTCGCGCGCATTCGACAGGTTGTCGCCCTGGTCCTTGCCGCCGGCGGTGCCGCCGTCGCCGGTGAAATGCTTGGCGGTGGCGATGACGCGGCCCGGTCCCATGAACTCGCGCGTGCCGCCCTTGCCCTGCAGCCCTTCGACCATCGCGCCGGCGAAGTCGGCAACGATTGCCGGGTCTTCGGAAAAGCCCTCATAGGTGCGGCCCCAGCGGTCGTCGCGGACGACGGCGAGGGTGGGCGAGAAATCCCAGTCGATGCCGGTGATCACCATTTCGCGCGCGGTGACTTCGCCGATGCGGCGGATGAGGTCGCGGTTGCGGGTCGCGCCGAGGCCGATATTCTGTGGAAAGATGGTCGCGCCGACGACGTTGGCGTGGCCGTGGACGGCGTCGATGCCCCACATCAGCGGGATGTTCTCGCCGTGCCAGTCGGCGCGCTTCGAGGCGTTCCAGTAGGCGTCGGCGAGCTTGAGCCATTCGGCGGCGGGGGCGGTTTCCTTGCCGCCGGGCGCGCTGTTGCCGCCGGCGAGGATCGATCCGAACTTGTATTTGGCGACGTCGGCGGGGGTGATCGCCGAGATGTCCGGCTGGACGATCTGGCCGACTTTCTCCTCCGCGCTCATGCGGGCGAGGATGGAATTGATGCGGGCTTCCTGCGCCGGGTCGGCGCGAACGATGCTGTGCACTTCCGGCCAGCGGTCGCCGGCTGCCGCGTTCTTGCTTCCGGTGGTCGAGCAGGCACTTGCCGCGAGGCTCAGCGAGCCGAGCAGAGCCAAACGAAGCGCGAGAGTGCCGCGAGCCATATCCTCAATTCCCTTATTCTGTTTGGCCGAGCTGTATTTGATAACGCTACCAATGCGCAAGGCAGCGGCGCCACCCTCCGCTTTGCACGTGCGCGCAGCCTAGCAACAGCGGAACGGCGCGGGAACCGGGGAAAGCCGGTTCGCGCGCTGCAGTAGGCATTAGCTTTCGTCGGGGTTCGGCTGCCGGGCGGTCCGGATGACGGCGGACCGGTTCGACACGCTCATCGGCTTCTCCGGACAAGCGGGGCCGTGGAGCGTGACAAAGTTTTAGCGGATCGGCTACCCCCCGCCCGCTCATCCTGAGGAGGGACTGAGCTTGTCGAAGGCCCGTCTCGAAGGACCGTCCGCGAATGTGCTGTGCGTCCGTCGAGACGCCGGTTCGACACGGGACCCCGCCAAAGTAGTACTTTGGCGGGAACCCTGCTCACCGGCTCCTCAGGATGAGCGGGGTGCGCTTGGGGCGTCGAACTTGGCCCAGCCAGTAATCGCGAAGCCGGCGCTGCGGGGCCGTGCGCCGGAGTGACCTTCACCCCGGCTATCGTCGGCTTACTTGCTCGCGAACTGGCCGGGTTCGGCGCCATATTCCGCCTTCGCGTGGGCGCGGGCGGCGGCGGCGGTCTTGAACAGTTCTTCAACCTTGGTTTCGGTGATCAGCGGATAGCCCTGGCTGTTGTAGCGGGTTTCGCGAACCGTGAGGCGGAACGGGCCGCCTTCTTCTTCGCGGGCGATCAGAAACGGGCGGACGGGAATACGGGACATAGGGGCCTCCTGGCCGTCAAAAGCCCCCCTCGCGCGGTCGCGAGGAGGGCGGGAATAAGTGCGCTCAACCGAGCATTTCGGAAACGATGCTTCGAAGCTCGTCTCGGGAAAGGCAAGGGTTGGCGCGGATGGTGTGGCTCCGGGCGCCGCGGCTCTGGTAGGGCATCGGCCCCTGCCAAAGGAGCGCCTTGGGCGGGTAAAGCTTGGTAGTGGTTTGTACGTGCATTTTCTTGGTAATCCGGGCGGCAATCCGCGGCCCTTTAGAAAGGCGAGCTCCTCGCCTTGTTTGCGGTAAAAGGGATCACCGCTTGAACCCGCGCCGCTGGCTCGGGCCTACGCCCGGCGTGCGTTCGCGGAACACGATGCGTCCCTTGCTGAGGTCGTAAGGCGTCATCTCCACATGAACGCGGTCGCCGACCACCGAGCGGATGCGGAATTTGCGCATCTTGCCGGCGGTGTAAGCGATGATCCGATGCTCGTTGTCGAGCGTCACGCCGAAGCGTCCGTCGGGCAGAATCTCGTCGATCTGACCTTCCATGGTGAGCAATTCTTCTTTGGCCAAAGCCTAAGCCTTTCGAACATATTAGATCATCCGCGCGCGACTGATTTTCGCGGCGGCGCCAGGTAGCGTTGGAGGGAAGAGGGGCCGCAAGGCAGCCGTCTTATTCCGTCGCAGGCGACGTCAGCACAGCCTAGATAGGCCAGTTGCGGGAATTTTGCAATGCGGGGAAATCGCGGCGTGCGACGGGATCGGAGCCGGATGGGTTGCCCGTGAAGGGGAGATACCCCGGCAACTCAGCCTGCCAGAATTGCAGCCATCGTTTGCTCCATGCTGCCGGCGACCAGGATGGCATCGCTTCCGATGATCCCCACCTTGGTCTGGTCGTTCTCGTGGGAGCGCAGCCAGGCGACGTTCTGGGCGATGACCATGTAATCGCCGCCACGGGATTTGAGCAAAACGAACTTCATGGGCGTGCCTCCAGAGAAGGCACCCACCTAGACGAACGAACTTTGCTTAACGTTAACGCCGGCCGATGAAACGGCTTGGGGAGTGGTGGTGGAGCCGAGGGGGATCGAACCCCTGACCTCTGCAATGCCATTGCAGCGCTCTCCCAGCTGAGCTACGGCCCCGAACCCTTTGAAACCGCCCTGGGAGAGCGGCTGGATTTGCCAGCGTTTTGGCGCTGACGGACGCCGCCTTTAAGAGAGGCGGCGCCCTTTAGCAAGCGGGCTTTGCTTGCCGGTCAGACCTCTTCGTCGTCGCCGCCGGCGCCGGGCACGCCGATATCGTCGTCGCCGCCGAGATCGACTTCGTCGTCCGGATTTTCCTCGGCATCCTCGTCGATTTCCAGCTCGTCGGCCGCGAGATCGGCATCTTCCTTCTCGTCCGCGACCACTTCCTTCTTGGGCGCGTCGTAGGGAAGCGGCTGCTTGGATTTCAGCACGGGCTCAGGGTCCCAGGCGACGCCGCATTCGATGCAGGTTACCGGATCTTCCTTGCCGAGATCGTAGAAGCGGGTCCCGCACTTCGGGCAGCTGCGCTTCGTGCCCCATTCAGCCTTCACCATCGGTGAGTAAACTCCGTACGTCGAAATTGAAGAGAGAAGCCGCGGCGCATGGAAGCCCGGCGGCCTGGTTGAGCGGCGCCTTGCCACATGGGGTGCGCGCTGTCAAAGCCCGGCCTTATGCACCACTCCCCGCCCCGCCTGGGCCGCTTTTCCCCGCGCGGGGCCTTGCGCGGCACCGCCGATGTGCCGGGCGACAAATCGATTTCGCACCGGGCGCTGATCCTTTCCGGCCTTGCGCGGGGGCGGAGCGAAATACGCGGCCTGTCGCGCGGCGGCGACGTGATGAGCACAATGGCGGCGATGCGGGCGTTCGGGGCGCGGATCGAGGCCGCTGGCGAGCGCTGGGCGGTGGACGGGGTGGGCGTGGGTGCCCTGCTTCAACCGGCCGAAGCGCTCGACATGGGCAATAGCGGCACTTCGGCGCGGCTGCTGATGGGGCTTGCGGCGACGCATCCGATCACCGCCACTTTCGCCGGCGATGCGTCCTTGTCGCGGCGGCCGATGAACCGCGTGATCGGGCCGCTGAGCCGGCTGGGCGCGGAGTTCAGCGCAAGCGCCGGTGGGCGGCTGCCGCTGACGTTGCGCGGCATCTCCCCCGCCGCGCCGCTTCTTCACCGCATGGAAGTGGCGTCGGCGCAGGTGAAGTCGGCGTTGCTTCTCGCAGGGCTCAACACGCCCGGGGTCACTCGGGTGCTGGAGCGTGTGCCGACCCGAGACCATTCCGAGCGGATGCTGACCGGTGCGGGCGCCGAGTTGTGGACGGAGGAGACGTCCGAAGGCCGGCTGATCTCGCTGCGCGGCGAGGCGGAGTTGAAGCCGCAGCGCTTCACCGTTCCCCGCGATCCGAGCCAGGCCGCCTTCCTGCTGGTGGCTGCGCTCGTGGTTCCCGGCTCCGAGGTGCGGGTGGACGGCGTCGGCATCAACCCGACCCGCGCCGGGCTGTTCGAGGTGCTGCGCGGAATGGGGGCCGATCTCCGCTTCGAGAACCAACGCGAGGAGGGCGGCGAGCCGGTGGCCGACATCATTGCCCGCCATTCCGCGCTCACCGCGGTCGATGTGCCGGCTGAGCTCGCTCCGGCGACCATCGATGAAT
>DASWMM010000120.1:0-11624 GCA_036399755.1 Allosphingosinicella sp. | reverse complement strand
GCCATTTCCAGATTGTTGATCTGGCGCACCACATAACGGTGGCCGAGGCTGGAGTTCAGCCAGATCCAGGCCGCCGCGAGCAGCACAAGCAGGCCGACGAGGACGATCCCCGTCCACTTGGCAACCGTGCGGGCGCGGTGACGGCCGGCAGGGACCACGTCCGGCGCCGGTGCGTCGTCGAATTCGGCCTCGTCGGCCATCAGAATGCCTGCCCGATGGAGACGTAGACGCCGACCAGCCCCTCGCCCTTGCGGCGGCCGAGCGGGGTGGCGACATCGACGCGCATCGGCCCGAAGCTGGTGTAAAGCCGCCCACCGACACCAACGCCGAAGCGCATATCGTTCAGCCTCGGCGACTGGCTTTCATAGACCTGACCGCCGTCGATGAACCCGACCACACCGTAATTGCCGAAGCGATAGCGCGCCTCGAGAGCGAACTCGACAAGGCTGCGCCCGCCCGTGGGGCGCGAAATGGTCGGCGAATCCTTCTCGTCCGGGTCGGTGGGGTCGAACTTCGGATTGACGAAGTCGGCGCGGGGCCCGAGCTCCTGAAAACCGAAGCCGCGGACCGATCCGCCGCCGCCCGCATAAAGCCGCCGCGAAGGCGCAAGCTCGCTCAACTCAGCACCAAAAATAGACCCTACCCGCGCACGGCCCGCGACGGTGAGCTGGTCCGAGGCGGGGAAGTAGTAGCTGCCTTCCAGGAAGTTGCGGATGTAGGGCTGGCCCGGATCGCGAAGCGAGGTCTCCGGGTTGATCCTGCCGAGCACGCGAAAGCCCTTGGTGGGATCGAGCAGGCTGTTCGACCGATCGTAGCCGAGCTGCCCGGTGATCCCGGCAAGGAAGAACGCATCGCCGATCGAAAGGCGCGGCTCGCCGATCACGCTTTCGTTGGTGGCGATCAGCTCGGCGCCAGCCGCGTAGGTCCACTTCTTCTGCCAGATCGGGGTCGATTCGCGGCTCACCAGGGCGCTCAACCGGGCGGTGTAGCCACGGAAGGCCGCGTAGTCGCGCCGTCCCGCTTCGGCCTGGACCAGCATGGTGCGGTCGCGCTTGCCGGCATTGGCGCGGCGGAACTGGAAGCGCAGGGTCTGCTCCTGCGTGCCGGCGATCGCGGTGGCGCGGATCGCGCCTTCCGGCTTGAAGAAGTTGCGGTGCTCCCAGGTGCCTTCGATCCGGAAGCCCTCGCCCGTGGCGTAGCCGGCATTGCCCGAAAGCGTGCGTGGCGGGCCGGCGTCCTGGCGGACGAGGATGTTCACATATTCGGTGCCGTCCCCGACCGCCTCGCCGGTGCGCACCGGCTCGGCCGAGACGGTGGTGAACAGGCCGGTGGCGATCATCGCCTCGCGCAGATCATCGACCTTGCGGTGGTCGTATAGCTCGCCGCGCTTGAAGCGGGCGAGGACGCCGACATGCTTGGCATCGAAGGCAAGGTCGCCCTCGGTGGTGAAGCCGGCGAAGCGCGAGCGCGGACCCGTTTCCACCGGCAGGGTGTAATCTCCAAGCCTTGTGTCGGGATCGAGCAGGATATCGCGCAGGCCGACTTCGGCGAAGGGGTAGCCCTGCTGCGGCAGGCGCAAGCGGACATTGGCCTCGGCCGCCTCGACGTTGAGCGCGATGATCGGCTCGCCGCTCTTGAGCGGCAGCGCCTCGCGGGCCAGCCCGGCGGGCTCGGTCTCGGTGCCCGAAACGGTGATCGCGCCGAAATTGTAGCGGGGTCCCGGAACCGCGCTCAAGGTGACGGTCAGCCGCCCGGGCTGCTCCGGCACCTGCTCGATGGTTGATGCCGCGGTTGCATCATAATAGCCCTCGGAGCGCAGGATGCGGACGGCGAGCAGCTCGTCCTCCTCGGCACGCTGCGCGACCTGGGAGCCGTTGGTCGCTTCGCCATCGGAATCCTCAAGCGCGGAAAGGTCGCGGAAGCGGCCTTCCAGCTCTACCTCCTCGAGGCCCTCGACTTCCAGCGAGTAGCGAACCGGCTCGACGGGGCCGGGCGCGTCTTCCGCCGCCTCGCTGCCCGGTTCCGGCACGCGCACGTCGAACTCGGTGATCGGGCTGAGCGGCCTGGTGAGTTCGGGATCGGCAACCTGAGCATCCGGGACGATCTCGCCCTCGGCGGTCACCGGCGCGACGTCATCCACCTGGAAATCCTCAAGCGGCTCCAGCGGGCGGTTGATGTCCGGATCGAGCGGCGGCAACGCCTCTTCGAACTGGCTGTCGGGGACGATTTCAGTGTCGGGAGCAGGCGGTGGCGGCGATGGAGTCTGGGCGCCGGCCGCCGTCGCGGCCGCCAACGCGCTGTATCCGGCCGCCGCCAAAAAAATCGAGGCCTTGATCAAGCGCGCTCACGCTCCCGTAACGAAGTCGCCGCCTTAATCTCAAAAGCCGTGCGAATGAAAGGCCTTGCGGCAAATCGGCATCACAATCCCCGCGCAATGATGCGAAGGTGCAACGCCCGACCTTTCACATCTTGGGCTGCTGGGTCACCCGGCCGTTGATCGAGATCGTCCCGCGGTTGACCGAATCGGCGAGCACCGCCGGCCCGGATATGGTGTTGCGGCCGAGGAACGTACCCCTTGGGAAGCTGTCTTTTCGCGACTTTTGCGACATCACGCAATCGACGTAGATGACGTTCACCGACCAGGGCAGAGCGGCCTGGTGGGTGAGCAGGAACTTGCAGCGGTTGAACAACACGTTCTTGTTGTCCGGCAGGTCGCCGATCGGCCGGTCCGGATTCTCACCGCCATAGACCTTGCCGCTGGGCGACAGCGCCGGATCGTCGCGAAAGGTGCAATTGTGGAACTGGGTCGCACGCGCCGGATCCTTGTCTCCCCAGGCGCGGACGATCGGCCCGACAAAGGTGCAATCGGCAAAGCGCATGCGCGGCTTGTTCGGCCAGGCCGCCCAGTTGGTCGCGCCGACGAAGTTGCAGCGGCTGAAGCTCACGCCTTCGCTGTCGCCGCTGTCGGCGACCATCGCCGGCCCGTGGTTGTCCGAAAACTCGCAGGCCTGGAAGCTGATGGCGCGGATCTTCTTGTCCGCTTCGGCCTCGATATCGACGCCCGCGCCGGGATTGCTGAACACGGCGGCCCGGCCGGTGTGGTTGAACTTGCAGCGCGCGAAGCTGTAGCCGCGCCCGCCGACCAGGCTGACGCCTTGCCGGCCGTTATATTCGCAGCGCACGTCCTCGATCAGCGACGCCGCCGCCGAGCCCCGGTCCGCGTCCAGCCCGTCGATCTGGATTCCGTCCTGGCCGTGGTGATGGCTGTAGACCCGGGCGATCTTCTCCGCCCCGCTATTGTTCTTGAGGAGCAGGCCGACGGCGGGGATCTGCCAGCCGGTGTCGCCATATTGGCCGCCGATCAGGGTCTTGCCGATATTGCCGTCTAGCTCGAGATCGGTGATTTCGATTGGGCCGGCGCAATCCTCGATCCTGATCATCCAGCGATAGGGCGTCGCCAGCTCGCCGGGGCCGAGATAGGGCATCGGGTTGCTGGTCTTGGCGCCGGTGCGCGGATTGAATGTGCCGAAACGCAGGCCCGGCGCGCACTTCAGGGTGGCGCCGTTGCCCCTGATCTTGAGGCCGCCGCGCAGGCCGACGAACTCCAGGATCTTCATCGGATCAAAGGCGTAAACCGCGCCGGCACGAAGGGCACGAAGCTGGCGGCCGACGATGTAGGTCGTCTTGCGCAACACGATTTCGCCGCCGCCGCGGATCGCGATCGCGGTGGCGAGATCGGCAAAGGCGGCGCTGTCGTTGGTGACCCCGTCGCCCTTGGCGCCGAATTGTTCGGGGGTCAGCGCGCTGGGCGCGGCCCAGCCGGGCGCGGCGGCGCCGGCACCGGCAAGCGTCACCGCGGAGAGGAAATAACGTCGGTTCACCTTCATGCGTGCCTCCTTGCCTCCGCCGGCTGAACCGTCGGTGAGCGGGCCGCAGATTGCATGAAGGCCGCCTTTGCGCCAGTGGGAGCCATGCTCAAGGCACCGTCCGACGCCCTGCTGTCCGAACTCGAATCGCTGCTCGGCCCGCGCGGTTTCAGCCGCGATCCGTCAGACCTCGAACCATGGCTGACCGATTGGCGGGGGCGCTATACAGGCGCCACCGCCGCACTCCTCTCTCCGGCGTCCGCGCACGAGGTGCAGGCGATCGTGACGCGCTGCGCCGCGCAGTGCGTCGCACTGGTTCCGCAAGGCGGCAACACCTCCATGGTCGGCGGGGCCACGCCGTGCGCAAAGGGCAGCGCCCTGCTTCTGTCCTTGCGCCGCATGAACCGAATCCGGGGCCTCTCCCCGGACGACAATGTGCTGGCCGCCGAGTCCGGCGTGATCCTCAGCCGGGTGCATGACGAAGCGGCGGGGGCGGGCCGCCGGTTCCCCCTGTCGCTCGGCGCCAAGGGCTCGGCGACGATCGGGGGGCTCGTCTCCACCAACGCCGGCGGCACCCAGGTGCTGCGCTTCGGCTCGATGCGCTCGCTCGTGCTCGGCTTAGAAGCGGTGCTGCCCGACGGATCGTTGTACGAAGGGCTCAGTGCGCTTCGAAAGGACAATCGCGGCTACGACCTGCGCCAGTTGCTGATCGGTGCCGAAGGAACGCTGGGGGTGGTCACCGCGGCAAGCCTGCGCCTGGTTGCCGCCCCGGGCTCCCGCGCCGTCGCGTGGGCAGGGCTGGCCGGTCCCGCCGACGCGCTGCGCCTGCTCCGCTTCCTTGAGGAACGGCTTGGCGAGGCGGTGGAAAGCTTCGAGCTGGTGCCCGACGACGCGCTTGCCCTGGTGCTGCGCCACATTCCCGGCACCCGCCCGCCCTTAAGCAGCGCCCACCTTTGGCATGTGCTGATCGAATCGACGGCGCCGCTGGGCGGGGCCGAAGCCGGGTCCAGCCTCGGCGCGGCGCTCGGCGATGCGCTTGACGCCGGCATCGCCGCCGATGCGGTGGTCGCGGCCAGCGAAGCCCAAGCCGAAGCCTTGTGGCGGCTGCGCGAGCCGATCTCGGAAGCGGAGCGGCAGGAGGGCCCGTCGCTTAAGCACGACATTTCGGTCGCGGTGTCGGCCATGCCCGCCTTTATCGAAGACGCCAAAGCCGCGGTGGAAAGCCGCTATACCGGCAGCCGGATCATCGCCTTTGGCCACCTGGGAGACGGCAATGTCCACTTCAACGTCCAGGCGCCCGCGCAGGGCGATCAGGCGGCCTGGCTGGCGGAGCGAGGGCCGGAGGTTTCGGCCTTTGTGTACGACCTCGTCACCGCCGCCGGCGGTTCTATCTCGGCGGAACACGGCATCGGCCAGATGAAGCTTGGCGAGTATCTGCGCACCGCCGCAGTGCCCCAGCTCGCCGCCCAGCGGGCGATCAAGAACGCGCTGGACCCGGCGGGCATCATGAACCCGGGAAAGCTTTTTCCCTTGACTTGAGCCGGTACGCCGCTGAGCGCGTTTGGTGTACGAAGCGGGGGCTTAACGTCGGCAGTATCGGTTTTTCCTTGATGAGTTTCTTGCGTAGATTTTCCCGCAACCTGGGCGGCCGGGCAGGCTTGCCGCGCGGCAAGGACGGCGCCCGCGCGTACGCGGTTGGCGACATTCATGGGCGCCTCGACCTCCTCAACCTGATGCTGGCGAAGATCGAGGCGGACATCGCGGCGCGCCCCGCGCGGCGCAATTTTATCGTCTTCCTGGGCGACTATATCGATCGCGGGCCGGAATCGGCGGGCGTGATCGAACGGCTTCGCACCTACCGGCCGGACAACGCCCGGCCGATCTTTCTTGCTGGCAACCATGAGGAGGTTCTGCTGCGCATTCTCGACGGCGGCGGCGACAATGTGCTGTCGAGCTGGTTCAAGTTCGGCGGCGCCGAATGCCTGCAAAGCTACGGCCTTGAGCCCGATTTCCTGCGCCTTTTGGAAGAACCGGCGGCAATCCAACTTCTGCAGGCCAAGGTGCCGCCCGCCCACCGCGAATTCCTCGACGCGCTTGGCGACACCTTCCGCTTCGGCGACTACCTCTTCGTCCATGCCGGTATCCGGCCCGGAATCGCAATCGACGATCAGGACCGGCACGACCTGCGCTGGATCCGCGACCCCTTTCTGACCGACGCCAAGGAGCATGGCGTGATGGTGGTCCACGGCCACACCATCGTCGGCCAGGTGGAGGAACGGCCGAACCGGATCGCCATCGATACCGGCGCCTATCGAAGCTGCGTCTTGACCGCGCTCGCCGTAGAGGACGAGAAGCGCTGGTTCCTGTCCACGTCGCGCGAGGAACTGGGCGCGGCGCCCGCGCATGCGCAATTTGTCCCGGACACGCCCTGACATGGATCAAGCAGGCGCAAGGCAAGTCTTTGTAAACATTACGGTTACTTCGCACCGGCCATTCAGCGGGGCGTAAGGCGGGTTGACCCAATGGGGCAATCTGCTAACTTTGGGGTCACAATTTTGCAAAATTCAGGACTGTCCGTGTTGTCACGTCTCCACGTCGAAACGGCGGGCGCTTCGCCTGCCCCTGCTCTCGCGAGCGTCCGCGGGCTGCGCTTTGCCACCCTCGTGACGGCATTGGTGTCGTCTGTTGTACTGGCCGGCTGCGCCAACAAGCGCGGCGGGGACATTCCCTACCATCCTGACGCCGCCGTATTCGGCCAGCCGGATTCGCCGGCTTTGGCCGCGCTGGAGGAAGGCTATCGAATCTCGCCGCTCGACAAACTCAAGGTCAACGTCTTCCAGGTCGCCGATCTGTCCGGTGAATATGAAGTCGATCTTGCCGGCAACATCGCGATGCCGCTGATCGGCAACGTCCGCGCGGTTAATCTGACCACGATCGAGCTCGATCAAAAGATCACCCAGGCGCTGGGCGCAAAGTATCTCCAGTCGCCCGACGTAAGCGTCGGCGTCGCCTCGTCCAGCACCCGCGTCGTGACGGTTGACGGCTCGGTTCGCTCCCCAGGCGTTTTCCCCGTCAACGGCAACGTCACGTTGATGCAGGTCATTGCCCGCGCGGCCGGGACCGATGAGAACGCCAATCCGCGGCGCGTTGCCGTATTCCGCCAGATCGGCGGTCAGCGCATGGCCGCCGCGTTCGACCTCACCGACATCCGCCGCGGCAAGCTAGAGGACCCGCGCATCTATAGCGGCGACATCGTGGTCGTGGACGGTTCCAAGGTGAAGTCGGTCCAGCGCGAAGTTCTTCAAGCGCTTCCGATCCTCGGCTTCTTCCGGCCGTTCTGATCCACCGCCCCTTCGCGGTTAAAAACTCAGCTGAAAGGCAGCTCTGCTTCGTATGAGCAAGAATGACATCGAACCCGTGGGCGCACAGCCGATCTGGCCGGTTGCCCCCGGCCAGCGCGGCGAAGTGGCGTTTCCCGCGCCCGAAGGCGGTCAGCAGAGCTACAAATCGGTCGGCGGCCTTGATCTGAACTTCGAAAGCCTGTGGCGCGCCATCTGGGAATGGCGCTGGCTTGTGGTGAGCGCGATCGCGCTTGCACTCGCGGCGGCCGTCGGCATCACGTTCATGACCACGCCCCTCTACCGGGCGGAGGCGACGCTGGAACTCAACCCGCCGCGGGTTGAAGTGCTGAGCACCGGCAAGGGCGGGGGCGAGACCGCCGCCGAAGCCAACGATCCAAAATATCTCGCCACGCAATACGGCCTGCTCGCCAGCAAGAGCCTGGCCCTGCGCGTTGCCCAGGATCTTAACCTCGCCTCCAACCAGGAATTCCTGCCCGGCGAAGGCGATCGCGCGCAGCGCCTCAAGGCGGCGGCCGGAATCCTCAACGGCAATTTCGCGCTTGAGCCGATTCCCGGCAGCCGGCTTGTTCGGATTTCCTACAGCTCGACGAATGCGTCGCTCGCGGCGCAGATCACCAACAGCTACGCCGACAACTTCATCAACGCCAACCTCGAGCGGCGCTACGAAGCGTCCTCCTATGCGCGCCAGTTCCTGGAACGGCAGATCGCACGCCTGAAGACCGAGCTCGAAAAGTCGGAACGGCAGCTGGTCGTTTATGCGCAGCAGCAAGGCCTGATCACCACCGCGTCGGTGGGCAAGAACGGCGGCTCGACGGGCGATACCAACTCGCTCGAAGGCGCATCCCTTGTGGCGCTCAACACGGCGCTTGCCGATGCGCAATCGCGCCGCATCGCGGCCGAGCAGCGCTTCCGCCAGGGCCAGGCCCTGAGCGCCGGCGAGATCACCGAAAGCACCGCCGGGCTACGTACGGAGCGTGCCAGGCTTCAGGCCGAATATCAGGAGAAGCTTTCCACCTACCGGCCCGATTATCCGGACATGGTGCGGATTCGCTCCCGCATCGAATCGATCGAGTCGGCGATTTCGCGCGAAGCGGGCACTGTGTCCGGCGGGCAAACCACCTCGCTCGCCGCCCAGTATCGCGCGGCGGCCGCCGAAGAGCGCGCCCTCCAGGCCCGCGTCTCCCAGCTCAAGGGATCGGTGCTGACCGACCGCGGCAACCGCATCCAGTACAACATCTTCGAACGCGAGGTGGATACCAACCGGTCGATGTACGACGCGCTGCTGCAGCGTTACCGCGAAGTCGGCGTTGCCGGCGGTGTCGGCACCAGCAGCGTTTCGGTCGTGGATCGCGCCGAAGCGCCCGGCGCACCCTATAAGCCGAACCTGATGCTCAACGTTCTGGTCGGCCTTGCGCTTGGCCTGATCGGCGGGATCGGCGCGGCATTGCTGCTCGAATTCCTCAACGACACGATCAAGACTCCCGACGACGTCCGCGAGAAGCTGCGGCTCCCCTCGCTCGGCGTTATCCCCAAGAAAAAGGGCGTGGAGGCGATTTCGGAGGAGCTCAAGGACCAGACCTCGCCCGTCTCCGAAGCCTATTTCTCGCTTCGCACCTCGCTCCAGTTCACCAGCGAAACGGGCGTTCCAAAGAGCCTGCTGATCACCAGCTCGCGCGCCGCCGAGGGTAAATCGAGCACCACCCTGGCGCTTGCCCAGAACTTCGCACGGCTGGGCAATTCGGTGCTGTTGATCGACAGCGATCTGCGCAAGCCGGCCTTTGTGACCGGGCTTGAGCCCAACGAAGGCTTGTCGAAGCTGCTCAGCAACACGGACGCGCTCGGCGGCCACGTGCTCAAGACCCAGTTCGAGAACCTGTCGCTTCTGCCGTGCGGTCCGCTGCCGCCGAACCCGGCGGAGCTGCTCGCCTCCGCGCGCCTCAAGGCAGTGATCGCGGAAGCCATGGCGGCGTACGACCTGGTGATCATCGATGGTCCGCCGGTGCTCGGCCTCGCCGACGCCCCCCTGCTCGCCGCCGCTTGCCGCGGAACGCTGCTGGTGGTCGAAAGCGGCAAAACGCGCACCCGCGCCGCCATCGACGCGGTGAACCGCCTGCAGTCCGCCGGCGGCAACATCGTCGGCGCCGTTCTCACCAAGTTCCGCCAGCAGGCCCATGGCTATGGTTACGGCTACAGCTACGAGCCGTACCGCTATGGCGGCATCGGCACGCGGGAGCGCGAGATCAAGCTGATTGCGCAGCGTGGCAGCGAGTAACGGCGGCAAGCGCGGCGGCTTCGGCCCGGCGAGGATTGCCAAGTACCTCGTCGCGGCCGCGGGCTGCGCCCTGATCGGCTTGCAGGTCGCCCGGACTTCGGTTGTCGCTGCCTCCGTCCGCCGCAATCTGCCGCTCGCCCTTGCCGCCGATCCGGAAAATCCCCGCGCACGCATGGCCGTGGCCATGGCCGAATTCATGGGCCGCAACGGCGCCGTCTCCCCCGCGAGCAGGGCCGCCGCAACCGCCGCGCTCGCCAAGGCGCCGTTGGCGGAAGAACCGTTCTTTCTTGAGGGCCTGAACGCCCTCGCCACCGGCAACCCGAAGCGCGGCGAGCAATTGCTGAGCGAGGCGGTGCGCCGCAATCCGCGCTCGCGCGCGGCGCGCCTTCTTCTTCTCGACCGCCACCTGCGCCGCAACGACGTCGCCAAGGCCGGCTTTGAGATCGCGGTGCTGAACCGCCTGATACCGCGCGCCGGCGAGGTTCTGGTGCCGGAGCTTGCCCGCATGGTGAGCGATCCCCAGACCGGCTCCGCCGTCGTTCGCGTGCTCGAGCAGGAGCCGAAGCTACAGCAGATGGTGCTTGCAAGGCTTGCCTCCACCGGCGCCGATCCGGAGCTTATCCTGCGCATCGCGGGGAGCAGCAATGCCACCGCGGCTGGTGCCGAGGCGCTGCCGTGGCAGCGCGCGCTGATCACCAAGCTCGTCGAAAAGCGCGATCTGGCGCAAGCTTACGCCTTGTGGCGTCAGTTCAGCGGCTTGGCCGCTCAGAACGGCGCCAAGGGTCTTTACAACGGCCGCTTCCAGGCCCTTCCCGGCAGCGCGCCGTTCAACTGGGAGTATCTCGGCGGCGCGGCCGGGGCGGCGGTGGCGACCAAGGCCCCGGCGCTCGAGGTCGAATATTACGGCCGCGAGAATTTCGAATTCGCACGGCAGCTCCTGATACTCGCCCCCGGCTCGTACCGGATCCGGTTCCGGGCCGAAGGGGACGCAAAGGGCGACGATGCCAAGCTGGCCTGGACGCTCACCTGCCTGGGCTCGACCAGCCCGCTGCTGACGTTGCCGCTTCGGGGCATCGATGCGTCGCCGCGGGCCGTCTCGGCGAGCTTCAGGGTCGCCCCGGGCTGCAAGGGTCAATGGCTCCGGCTCACGGGCGTGGCAGGCGAATTCGGGACAACCCAGAGCCTGTTGATCAGCGACATGGTTATCGAGGCGGAGAAGGGCTCGTGATGCATCGGCTGCGCCTCGGCATCGCGCCTCTGTATCTGCTGCTCTGCCTGCTGCTCGGGGGCGCAAGCGCGGCCGGCTTCTGGGCGAACATGGTTCTCCAGTTGCTTGCCCTGCCGCTGATCTTCTGGGCGATCGTGACGGAGCGCCAGACGCCCGCGTCCACAGCGTCGCGCCAGCTCATCGGGCTGTTGATCGTCATGCTCGCGTTGATCGCGGTGCAGCTCGTTCCACTGCCGCCCTCCCTCTGGACAAGCCTGCCCGGCCGCCAGGACGCCGCCGAGGGGCTGCGCATGCTGGGCCAGCCTCTGCCCTGGATGCCGATTTCGCTTGCGCCGGACCGCACCTGGGCCTCGGCCTTGTGGCTGCTCCCGGCCATTGCGACCCTGCTGGCGGTGGTGCGTCTCGGCGGCTTCAAGTCGAACCTGTTCGCCTGGGTCCTCGCCGCAGTCACCATAATCTCGGTGGGGATCGGCGCGCTCCAGATCACCGGCGGCGAAGGTTCGCCCTGGTATCTTTACAAAATAACCAATGTCGGCGTCACCACCGGCTTCTTTTCCAACGCCAACCACATGGCCACCCTGCTGGTGTGCACCATTCCGTTCCTGGCGGCGCTCTATCTCGACGCACGGGCGAAGGGGCGCTCCGCACAGCGCACTTCGGGGATGTTCCTGGCGCTTGCCGGCACCCTTGCGGTTGTGTTCATCGGCATCGCGGCCAACCGTTCGCTTGCCGGCATCGGCCTCGCTGTTCCGGTGTTGGCCGCAAGCGCCCTGATGATCGCGTCGCGCCGGCGGCGCTTGCCGGCCTGGCTCTACGCACTGCTGGCGCTGCTGATGGTCGGCGCGGTCGCCGTCGCCTTCACCTCGCCGTTCGGCGCTTCGCTCAACGACGAGGAA
>DASWMM010000119.1:0-13628 GCA_036399755.1 Allosphingosinicella sp. | reverse complement strand
TGTCCGAGTTCGATTTGCACGCGCGGGCGATCCTTGGGCTTCCGATCCCGCACATCGGCCTCGATGCTCCGGCCGGGGCCTCGGCGGTGATCCTGGCGGATCGAGACTCCGAGAGCTTCGCGTTCGAGGGGGTGGCGGAGGCGCTGGCGCTTGGACGCGAGGGGGCGGAGGTGGATGTTCGTGTGTTCGGCAAGCCGGTGACTCGGGCTTACCGGCGGATGGCGGTGGCGCTTGCGACCGGCGAGACGGCGGATGAGGCGCGGGTGTTGGCTGTGGCGGCGGCGGGCAAGGTCCGGATCGTGTACTCCTAGGAGCCATGGGGAGCGGAACTCAGGCCACGACCCCGCCCCTCGACTTCGCTCGGGACGAACGATGTGGGTTCAGCGCGACCTTCCTAGTTGAGCAACCAAACAAAATCCGTTCGTGCCGAGCGAAGTCGAGGGGCGCACCCCCGCCCTAAGTGCAACCGTCATCGAGGCTCCGCGCTCGTCCCCTCAAGCGCGGTCACGAACGCCCGGCGCCACCAGACCACGTCCTCGCGCTCGACCACCTCGTTCATTGCGCGCCACCGGCGGATGCGCTCCTCCTTGGGCATGCCGATCGCCTGAAGGATCGCGTCGGAAATCTCTTCCTTGCTGTACGGGTTGACCAGCAAGGCGTCCTTGAGCTGCAGCGCCGCCCCGGCAAACCTCGACAGGATGAGCACGCCCGGATCTTCCGGGTCCTGCGCGGCGACATATTCCTTGGCGACGAGGTTCATGCCGTCCCGCAATGGCGTGATCAGCCCGATCTCCGCGGCGCGGTAGAAGCCGGCGAGGTCTTCGCGGCCATAGCCCTGGTTGACGTAGCGAATGGGGACCCAGTCCACTTCTGCGAACTCGCCGTTGATCCGCCCGCTAAGCTCGTCGAGGCTTTCGCGGATCGTCTCGTAGGTGTGGACCTCTCCACGCGAGGGGGGCGCGATCTGGAGCATGAAGACATTGCCGCGGCAGGCCTCATTCTCCTCCAGGAAGCGGCGGTAGCCGAGGAAGCGCTCCTCCAGTCCCTTGGAATAATCGAGCCGGTCGACGCCGATGATGGTGCGGCGGCCGTCGGCGCTTTTCTTGAGCCGGTCATGGGCGATGCGGGCGCCTTCCGTCTCCGCCGCGGCGCGGAACTCCTTGTAGTCGATGCCGATCGGGTAAGCGGCGGCATGAACCGAGCGGCCGCCGACATGGATGGTGCCGTCCGGGTCGCAATGGCCGCCAAGCTCGCGCTCGACATAATTCTGGAAGCTTTCCAGCCATTCCTCGGTCTGGAAGCCGATCACGTCGTAGGCCAGCAACGACAGCGCCAAGCCCTCGTGGAAGGGCAGCGACACCATCAGTCGCGACGGCGGCCAGGGGATGTGGAGAAAGAATCCCATCCGGTTCTTGAGGCCCCGGTCGCGCAACATCCGGCCGAGCGGGATCAGGTGGTAATCGTGCACCCAGATCAGGTCGTCGGGCTCGATCAGCGGCTGGACGGTCTCGGCGAAACGGGCATTCACCCGCTCGTAGCCGCCGGCAAAGCTGCGGTCGTACTCGGCAAGGTCGATGCGGTAGTGAAAGAGCGGCCAGAGCGTGCGGTTGGCGTAGCCGTTATAATATTCGTCGACGTCCTGCTCTTCGAGATCGATCGTGGCCGAGGTGACGCCTTCGTGACGCTGAAAATCGATGTGGCCGCTGAACTCGTCGGTCTTGTTGCCTGACCAGCCGAACCACAGGCCGCGATATTCGCGAAGCGCCGCCGAAAGCGCGACGGCGAGGCCGCCCTGGGCGCCGCCCTCCCCTTCCGGTTTGGGGGCGGCGACCCGGTTGGAGATCACGATCAGGCGGCTCATCGAATGGCGCTCCACGGCTTGGACAGCATCATCGCGCAGTTGATCAGGCCGACCAGCGAATAGGTTTGCGGATAATTGCCCCAGAGTTCGCCGGTTTCAAAGTCGGTGTCTTCGGACAGAAGCCCGGCGGGGGTGAGCCGCTCAAGCGTTTGCTCGTAAAGCGCGCGGGCTTCCCCGGTGCGGCCGGACAGGTGAAGCGCCTCGATCAGCCAAAAGGTGCAGAAGTTGAAGGCGGTTTCGGGCAGGCCGAAATCGTCCTCGGCGGCGTAGCGCAGCATATGTTCGCCGCGCCGCAGGTCGCGCTCCACCGCTTCGAAGGTGGCGGCGAAGCGCGGATCGCCGGGCTCGAGGAAGCGCATGTCGACGAGCTGGAGCAGGCTTGCATCGGTTTCGCCGCCGCCGAAGCTGGCGCCGAAGCGCTGTTCGGGCCCGTACAGGGCGTCCTTTTCGATTCGCGCGCGAATTGCATCGGCCCGTTCGCGCCAGAGGGTGGCGCGGTCGGGCAGGCCGAGCACGTCGGCGGCGTTGGCGAGCCGGTCGCACCCCGCCCAGCACATCACCGAGCTATAGGTGTGGACCGCGCTTCGGGTGCGATATTCCCACAGGCCGGCATCGGGCTGATCGTGCATTTCCCAGGCGCGTTCGCCGACTTTCTCGAGCGCCTGGAAGTCCGCCTGCGTGGCCTTGCGGAGCAGGCGTTCGTCGAAAAAGGCCTGGACGTTGGACAGGATGATCTGACCGTAGGCATCATGCTGCACCTGATAATAGGCCGCGTTGCCGACGCGAACGGGCCCCATGCCGCGGTAGCCGGCGAGCCCGGGGGCTTCCCATTCCTCGATCTTCGCTTCGCCCGAAACGGCGTAGAGCGGCTGGATTTGGCCGCTCTTCGCCTCGTCGACGATGTTCCTGAGGTAGACGAGGTAGGATTCGAGCACGTCGAGCGCGCCGAGGCGGTTCAGCGCCTGCACCGTATAATAGGCGTCGCGGATCCAGCAGTAGCGATAGTCCCAGTTGCGGCCTGAGTTGGCGGCCTCCGGGATCGAGGTGGTCAGCGCGGCGACGATGGCACCGGTTTCCTCATGCTGGCACAGCTTGAGGCTGATCGCGGCGCGGATCACCACCTTTTGCCATTCGAGGGGGATTGCGAGGCCGCGGACCCACTCCTGCCAGTCGCCGGCGGTTTCGTGCAGCCAGGCCGCGAGGGTCTGACCGACGTGGCCGGCAAACGGCTCATCGGGGCCGAGGAAAAAGTGAAGCGCCTTTTCCAGGCGGAAGGAGCGGCCCTCGAGAATTTGGCCAACGGGAGCGTCGGTGGTGAGGCGCAGCGGTTGGGGTCTCAGGAGGTAGCGGATGTGGTTGGTGCCGCTGGTCCGCTCGGCGTCGCGCTCGCCCCAGTTCACCGCCGGGTTCAGGCTGACCCGGAGGCGGGGCGCGCCGGCGATCGGCCGGACGATCCGGCAAAAGGCGACGGGCCGGTACATGCGACCATTGCGCGGGAAGCGGGGGCAGAAGTCGTAGATTTCGGCAACACCGCCATCCGCGTCGGTGAGGCGGGTGCGCAGAATGGCCGTGTTGCGCAGGTAGCTTTGTTCGACGGAGACCTGATTTTCGAGGCCGATCCGCCACTCGCCGCGCGGCACCTCGGCCTCACCAATTGGGCTGAGCAGCGAGCAGAACAGGGGATCGCCGTCCACCCGGGGTGCGCAGGCCCAGACGAAGCCGGCCTGGCTGTCGACCAGAGCGCTGACCTGGCAATTGCCGATCGGCCAGAGATTGAGGTCAGCCATGCGCGGCATCCTCCAGCCAGCGGGCGGCCTCGGCCACCCCGTCCAGCCGCCAGGCGGCCGCCGTTTCGCGGTGTGGGCCGACGAGGATCCCCGCGCCGCCAAGAGCCGCTGCCGCCGCAAAGGCGTGTTCGTCGGTCAGATCGTCTCCCATGAACAGGGGACGCGCACCGGCAAAGACTGGTTCCCTCATCAACCGGCGAAGCGCGTCGCCCTTGTCGGCGCCGTGAGGGCGAAGCTCGACCACCATCTTGCCGGGCTGGACGGCCAGGCCGGTGCGTTCCGCCAGCGCGGCGGCAAGCGCCTCCGCCTCAGCGGCGCGCTCCGGTGCCTGGCGGAAATGCAGGGCGACGCTGGCCGGCTTCTCCTCGACCAGGAGCCGGGGATCGGCCGCGGCCGCGGCCGCGAGCGCCTCGCGCGCTTCGGCAAGGCCCTGGGGTGCATCGAGTGGCAGGTGGGCGCCGTCCGCAAAGCGAAGCTCGAGCCCGTGGGACCCGGAGACGGCGATTTCGCAGGATCCCAGGTGCCGATCAAGGTCAGCTATCGAGCGGCCGCTGACCAAGGCAAGCCGGCCCTCCAGCCGGTCCGTCAACCGCGCGAGCAGCGGCTGCAACGACGCGGGCACGCGGATGGCGTCCGGCGCTTCGGCCAGTTCCACCAGGGTCCCATCGAAATCGAGAAACAGCGCCGCGCCGTCGAGGAGCCGGGCGGGCGGCGGAAGCAGGTGCGCCATGGCGTGCCGATTGCCCGGCGCCGGGGCAAAGCGCAAGCCGCCTGCATCAGCCGCTGCCTTCCTGCCGGTTCCCGATTGATGGCGCCGCCTTTTCGGTTATGTCTCCGCAAAGGGACGCATTGGGAGACACGGATGTCGCGACCGTTTGAGAGCGCGGAGAGACGAGGCCTCGCCTGCAGGCCGATGGGCGAGGAAGACATGCCTTTCCTGTTCCGGCTCTATGCGTCGACGCGGGCGGAGGAGGTCGCCATTACCGGCTGGGCGCCCGAAACGCAGATCCAGTTCCTGCAGCAGCAGTTCCAAGCCCAGCACCATCATTACACCACTTATTATCCGGCGGCCGAGTGGCTGGTGGTGGAGAGAGGCGGCGCCGCTATTGGCCGCCTGTACATTGAGGAATGGCCGAGCCAAATCCGGATCATCGACATCGCCTTGCTGCCCGAGGCGCAGCGCCAGGGCTTCGGCGCGGCGCTGATCGACGACGTCGCCCGCCGCGCGGTCGCCGCGGGCAAGAAAGTGTCGATCCACGTCGAGAAGAACAATCCGGCGATGGGTCTTTATCGCCGGCTCGGCTTCACGTTGGTCGAGGACAAGGGCGTTTACGACCTGCTCGAATGGGACCCGGCAGGACACACCGTCTAGTTGAAGATCGCCTCGTAGCGCACCGCCTGCGCGTCCGCTGCAACCGGCACGATGAAAATGTCGTCGGTCCGGCGGCTGCCCTTGAAGCTGTACGTCGCTTGCGGAAGCAACGGCTGGACCGGGCCCGTGAAGAGCAACCGGAAGCCGCCGGCGTCGCGCGCCGCACAGGGCAGCTCGGCCACCTGCGCCACGGTAAGGACGTGAACCGCGCCGCCCGCTTTCACTTCGAAGCTGTCGCCGGCCGCAAAGTCGCTGATCTTTAAGTCTTCCATCTTTGCCCCTTAGAACCCCGCGCCTAGCACCTTAGTCCAGCGTCGCGCCGGGTTCGATGCCCCAGAAATGCGCGACCTGGATATAGCCCTGCTTGCCGCCGACATCGAGCTGGCACCAATTGTTCGCGCATTTGGAAAGGCGGCCAACCACCCCCGGCTGGGCGCGATAACGGATGCGCGAACCCTCGTCGGGCGACGCGTGCATCGGCCTAGGCTCCACGCCGGTGACGATGGCGGTGCGGGTGTCGCTAAGCAGGCGCTGAAGCATCCAGCCGGTGGTGCCCGCCGGGTCCTGCACCTTGCGCCAGTTGGGATAGGTTTCGACCACCCTGATTGGCAGATCGGCGCGCACATAGAGCCAGACGCCCGGGTAATTGCGCCCCGGACCGGTGCGCATCATCGCCTTGCTCGCGGAAATCGACGCCCAATAGGGAGTCGCCCGTTCCGGCTGCGCCTCGGCGGCGGTTACCGAAAGAGCAAGCGGGAGAAGAAGCATCCACGCCTTACGCATATGAAGTCACCCTTGGTTCGTGCCGCGTCTTACGCGGGGGGCGGCGAAGGGTTCAACCGCCAAGTGCTTGACGGTGCCCGGCGGGTGCCCATAGCGGGACAATGACCCGCACCAAGGTGATCGTCACCCGCCGCCTTCCCGACGCCGTCGAGGCGCGCATGCGGACGCTGTTCGACGTTAGCCTGCGCGAGGACGACCGCCCGCTGACCCGGGAGGAGTTGGCAGCCGCGGATTGCGACGTGCTTGTGCCGACCCTCACGGACAAGATCGACGCGGCGGTGATCTTGGCGTTCGGACCGACGCTCAAGCTCATCGCCAGTTTCGGTGCCGGCACGGACCATATCGATCTTCAATCGGCAGAAGCGCGCGGCATCGCGGTGACCAACACGCCCGGCGTGCTGACCGAGGACACGGCGGACATTTTGCTGGCGCTGATCCTCTCCGCCGCGCGGGGGCTTGGCGAGGGTGAAAGGCTGTTGCGGGCCGGCGGGTGGACGGGCTGGTCGCCGACCAACCTGATGGGCCGCAGCGTGACCGGGAAGGCGCTGGCGATCGTGGGTATGGGCCGGATCGGCCGCGCGCTTGCCCGCCGCGCCCGCGGTTGCGGCATGCGCATCCACTACCACAACCGCCGCCGCCTCGATGCCGCGGCCGAGGCTGAGACGGACGCGCGCTGGTGGCGGGAACTCGACCCGCTGCTCGCGGCAGCAGACTTTGTGGTTTTGTGCTGTCCCTATTCGGCGGAAACCCACCATTTGATCGATGCGCGCCGGGTGGGGCTGATGAAGCAGGAAGCCTTCCTGATCAACGCCGCGCGCGGCGCGGTGGTGGAAGAGCAGGCGCTGGTGGAGGCGCTGGAGCGCGGCGTGATCGCGGGTGCCGGGCTTGACGTTTACCCGAACGAGCCGGAGGTGAACCCGCGCGTCATCGCTTTGCCGAACGTCACCCTCCTCCCCCACCTCGGCTCGGCGACGATCGAGAGCCGCACCGCCATGGGTGAGAAGGTGATTGCCAACATCCTGGCGTGGAGCCGGGCCGAGGAACTGCCGGATCGGGTGATCTAGCACCCCTCCAACGTCATTCCGCGAGCCTCCCTGTCATTCCCGCGAAAGCGGGAATCCCGCTTCTTCCTTCTCAGGCTAGGCGCCGAAGGAAGAAGAAGAAGAAGCGGGACCCCCGCTTTCGCGGGGGTGACGGCCGAGGGCGGCTCGACGGAGGCTGCAGCCCGTCTCAATCCCCCGTCTGGATGCGTTCGACGAGCTGCTTAACCGTCGGCACGAAGCCGTTGGAGTAGAAAGGGTCGGTCTTGAAGCGGAAGGCGGCGTGGCCGGCAAACATCAGATTGTGATCGACCGGGCCGCCATGAGCGATGTCCTGAAGCGTCTTCTGGATGCAGAAGCTACGGGGGTCCGCCAAGCGGCCGGTGGAGTTCTTTTCATTGTCCGCCCAGGCCGAGAAGGCGCATTGGCTGAGGCAGCCCATGCAATCGGCCTGGTCCTTGCGGATCTGCACCTTTTCCAGCGGTTCCACGAAGACGAGCGTGTCGTCCGGAGTCTTGAGCGCATCGACGTAGCCGCGATCGAACCACTCACGCGCGTGGAGCAGGTCGCCCCGCGTTACCCAGTAATTCTTCTTTCCGTTCACCCCGACATCCAGCTGAAACTCATGATCGCCGATCGGCTCCTTGGTGAAGGCGATCTGGCGTTCGGTCCGCGCTTCGAGGCTGCGCAGGAACGGGTTGCGCACCGCCGAGCTGTAGAAGCCGGTGGGCGAGAATTTGTGGAGAAGGATGTCGCCCTCCTCCAGCGTCATCAGCCGCTGCTTCCAATCCTCCGGGATCGGGCTTTCCTGAGTCAGCAAAGGCCGGGTGCCGAACTGGAAGGCGATCTGGCCGAGCTCCGGATTGTCGATCCAGTGATCCCATTCCTTCAAGTTCCAGACGCCGCCGGCCATGACGATCGGCACGTCGTCGGAAATGCCGCCTTCACGCATGGTGTCGCGCAAAGCCTTGACGCGCGGGTATGGATCTTCGGGCTTGAGCGGGTCTTCGGCGTTGGACAGACCGTTATGGCCGCCGGCAAGCCAGGGATCCTCGTAGACCACTGCGCCCAGCCATTCCGGCACCTTGGAATAAGCGCGCTTCCACAGCGCGCGGAAGGCGCGGGCGGAGCTGATGATGGGAAGGTAATAAACGCCGTGCTCGGCGGCGATTTCGGAGAGCTTGTAGGGCATGCCGGCGCCGCAGGTGACTCCGGTGACCAGGCCCTTGGTGCGCTCCAGCGTGCCTTCGAGAACCCGCTGGGCGCCGCCCATTTCCCAAAGCACGTTGATGTTGAGCGCGCCCTGGCCGCCGGTCATGTCGTAGGCGCGCTGGACCTGGGCGACGGCGCCGTCGATCGCATATTGCACGAGTTCGTCGTGCCGCTCGCGCCGGGTCAGCGCGTGGTAAACCTGGGGGATGATCTTGCCTTCGGGATCGTAGCTGTCGGCGTTGACCGCGGACACGGTGCCGATGCCGCCCGAGGCCGCCCAGGCGCCGGAGCTTGCGTGGTTGGTCGCCGAAACACCCTTGCCGCCCTCGATCAGCGGTAGCACTTCACGGCCGCCATACAGGATCGGCTTAACACCCTTGAACATCGTTCCTCCGACTAAGACGGGGGCGCCTATACGCGGACTTGCCCGCGAATGCGCGGAAAAATCATGGCCCTCGCGGTATGAACGCACGCGGATGGCCGATGGCTTCACCGTAGAGCCGGGCGTAGCGGGCGATCATCGCCTTTTCGTCATATTCGATTGCGGCTTTCTCCCGGTTGGCGAGGCCGATGGCGTGGCGAAGGTCCTGCCGTTCGGCGAGTGCGTCGAGCGCGGCGGTGAAGCCGGCTTCGTCATCGGGCGCGACGATCAGCGGCTTGTTGTCGGCCGCGACCATGTCGGGAATATCGCCGACCGCGGTGGTCACCGCCGGCAGGCCGGCGGCCATGGCTTCGAGGAGCGAGATCGGCGATTGCTCGCTGTCCGAAGACAAGGCAAAGATGTCGAACGCGGCGAACCAGCGCCACGGCTCCGAGCGGAAGCCGGGGAGATCGACGCGGCTCGCGATGCCGCGCGCCTGGGCTTCGGCGACGATCCGCTCCCGCTCCGGCCCTTCGCCGACGATCACCAGCCGCGCAGTCTTGTTCTTCATGGCGGCGAAGGCGCGCACCAGGCGGGGGAGGTTCTTGACGGGGCGAAGGCCGGCCACCGTGCCGACCACGATTCCGTCCCGCTCCCCGCAAAGGCCGAGCAGTTCGGGCTGCGGCGGTTCGGCGTAGAGAGGCACGGCGATCCCGTTCGCAATCCGCTCGATATGGTGCGGCTTCTGCATCCAGGCGGTGCGCGCGATGGCGGCGAGCCGCGCCGAGGGGACGATGAGGCGGTACGCGGCCGGCAAGCCCAACCGCCGGTAGAGGTTGCGCTTCGGGTCGAGGGCTTCGGTTTCGTCCTGGTTGAAGCCGTCCTCATGGTGGATAAGCGGCGGGCCGCCGAACAGCCGCTTCGCCATCACCATGTCGAAGGCGCCCCAATTGTAGGTGAGGACGAGATCGAAACGCCGGGCGTAGCGTGCCAGGCGGTAGAGCCGCCCGGGCGTAGGGGCTCCGGTGAGCGGCGGGGCGTCGGTCGGGAAGTCCACTTCGATGCCCCCGGCGAGCGCGTCACGGGCGGAAAGCTGGCCCGGAACCGCGCTCAGCACGCTGTGCCGCGCCGAGCCGCCAAAGGCGTTCATCAGCCGCACCGCCCGCGCTTCCTTGCCGCCGAGCGCGAAGGTGGAGTGGACGTGGAGGATGTGGGGCGGCGCCATGCGGCCCTTATTGCCCACCCCGGCGACGAGGGAAAGAAGCGCGCGCAAGCGGGTTGATCGGGCGATGAGCAGCAAGGGAACACTCACCTGCGTCCTGCGCGGCCACGCGCCCGGCGCCGAGCAGATCGAGAATAAAGGGGTGGTTTATGCCCGCTGCCTGCGCTGCGGCGCGGACATGGTGCGCAAGGGTGGCCGCTGGCATGCGGTGCCAAAGGGGTATCGCATCGTCTGGCCGCAAGCTGCGACACCGGCCGAGACTTCGCCGCCTGCGCCTGCGCCACCGCCTCCGCCTCCGCCTCCTGTTCCTGTTCAGGCGCCCCCTCCCCCGGAACCGCTCGACGCGCCGCCCGCCACGGCGGCGACCGTCCTGGTGTGCGACGATGATCCGCTGATCCTGGACCTTCTGGAGCACCGGCTTTCCGGCCGGGGCTACCGGGTGGTGCTGGCGCGGGACGGGCGCGAGGGACTTGCCCGCACCGCCGAATGCCGGCCCGACGCCATCGTGCTCGATGCAATGATGCCCACGGTGGACGGGTATGAAATGCTTCGCCGCCTGCGCGAGGAGGAGGCGACGCGCCGCATTCCGGTGATCATGCTCACCGCGCGCCGGGGCGAGCGCGATGTCGTCGGCGCGCTGGAGCTCGGCGCCGACGATTTCATCAGCAAGCCCTTTATCCCGGAAGAGCTTCTGTCCCGGCTTGCACGCCTGCTCGCCGAAGAACGGGTTTGAGGCCCGGCAAGAACCAAAGTTTCTCTTCCGAGTGCCGGACAGGCGGAAAAGGCGATGATCGTGGTAAACGCCCGGTTACCTAAAGAAACACTTCGCCGCGTCGTAAAGACAGGAATGTTTTAACATAAGCGATGCACAACGGCGCAATGATCCACGTGGACGAACAATCGTTGTGGGCGGCAAGGGCGCCGGATGCGGAAGCGGAGGAGCAGGGCTTCTGCGGTGAAGCGCTGGCCGCCGCGGGCGTGGGCACCTGGCGGCTCGACATGGTGAGCGGCCTCGCGACCTGGGACCCGGTGGCCTCGCGCCTTCTCGGCCTCGGCGCGGGGGTGCGCGAGGAAGACGTGCTGATGCCGGTTTACCACGAAGACCGGGACATGACGGCCACCGCGCTCCAGGCGAGCTTCGAGACCGGCGACACTTACGATTTCGAGTTTCGGATCCTCCATCCTTCCAGCGAAGTACGCTGGATGCGGATCATCGCCCGGCCGCGCGACGCGGCCCCGGGCGCGCGGCGCTGGCTGTGCGGCCTGATCTTCGACATCGAGGAGCGCAAGCAGGCGGAGCTTGCGTTGCAGACCAGCCGCCGCCGGCTCGCCACCCTGGTCGATAACCTGCCCGGCTTCGCCTATCGCTGCACCACCGAGGCGCCCTGGCGGCTCGATTATGCAAGCGACGGTGCGCTTGCGGTCACGGGCTATTCCTCGGCCGAATGGCTGTCGGGCCGGATCGAGTGGGCAACCATCGTTCACCCCGACGATCTGCCCGGCCTGGAGGCGTCGATCGCCGACGCCATCGCCGAGCGGCGCCGGTTCGACGTCACCTATCGCACCACCCACAAGGACGGCTCAACCCGCTGGCTGCACGAACGCGGCCAGGCGATCTATGGCGAGGGTCGCGAGCCGCTGTCGCTGGAAGGCTTTATCGGCGACGTCACCGAGCAGAAGCTTGCCGAACGCTCGTTGACCGCGGTTCTGTCGGGGACGCTCGACTGCGTCTACTCGCTCGACCGTGAGATGCGCTTCACCTACATGAACGAGCGCGCGCGGGCGCATTACCGCGGCCGCGACGTCGTGGGAAAGCTCATCCTCGACGTCCTGCCGGGCGCCGACGAGACGGATTTCGGCGCCTGTTATTGCCGCGTAATGCGCGGCGGCCGCGCCGAAACCATCGAGGCCTACTTTCCGCCGCTGGATAACTGGATCGAAGCGCATGTGACGCCTACCGCCAGCGGCATCACCGTTTTCTACCGCGACATCAGCGCCCGCAAGCGCGCCGAAGCCGCCTTGCTGGAAAGCACCGAACGGGCGCGATCCATTCTCGATTCGGTGCCGCAGATCGTCTGGTCGTGCGAGTCGAACGGCCATTGCGACTATCTGAGCCCGCAATGGCGGGAATTCACCGGCCGCGATCCGGGCGGCGATCTCGGCCTTGCCTGGATCGCCGCCATCCACGAAGCCGACCGGGATCGTGCCCGCTTTGCCTGGACGCGGAGCCTGATCGACTCCTCGAGCTTCGAGGTCGAGTTTCGGCTTAACCATCGTGACGGCGGCCATCGCTGGACGCTGGCGCGGGCACTGCCGGAGCGTGACGGCGAAGGCCGCGTGGTACGCTGGTACGGCACCTGCACCGACATCCACGACCGGGTGATCGCCAAACGTGCGCTTGCCGACAGCGAGGCGCTCAATCGCTCGATCCTCGATTCCAGCCCCGATTGCATCAAGCTGCTCGACCGCGACAGCCGTATCCTGTTCGTCAACCGCCTCGGGCCCAAGGCGATGGACATCGACGATCCCGCGCATCTGATCGGCGCGCGCTGGCTGGACGTGCTCGAACCCGCCAACGCGATTGAAGCGGGCCGGGCGCTGGAGAAAGCGGCGGGCGGCGAAACCGCCCACTTCACAATGATGCAGCCCACCGCCAAGGGCATCGCCAAATGGTGGGACGTGGTCGCGACACCGGTTGACGCCGACGGGGACAATGCCCGCCTGGCGGTGATCGCCCGCGACGTCACCCACCAGAAGCAGTCGGAAGAGCGGGTGCGCTGGATCGCCAATCACGATCCGCTGACCGGGCTTCCCAACCGGTTGCTGTTCCAGGAGAGGCTCGACGAAATCGCGGCGGCTGGTGCGCCGGACAGCGGCTTTGCCTTGCTTCTGCTCGACGTGGACGATTTCAAGCGGGTCAATGATACGCTTGGCCATGACGCGGGAGATTCGCTGCTCTGCGCCTTTGCTGAACGGCTGCGCTCGGCGATCCGGGCCGACGATTTCGTCGCCCGGCTGGGCGGCGACGAATTCGCGGTAATCCTGAACGGCGTTACCTCTTCGGAGGAGATCGCGACA
Organism: Allosphingosinicella sp.; assembly: GCA_036399755.1. GTDB lineage: Bacteria > Pseudomonadota > Alphaproteobacteria > Sphingomonadales > Sphingomonadaceae > Allosphingosinicella. The sequence continues at coordinate 912 of DASWMM010000119.1, read as the reverse complement.
GCCGGCGAAGCGGTCATCACCGAGCTTCGCCGCCCGCACATCCATTCCGGCCGAATACTGGATTTCAACGCCAGCATCGGTGCAAGCCTGTTCCCGATCCACGGCACCGCCCGCACCGAATTGCTCAAGCATGCGGACATTGCGCTCTATGTCGCCAAGGCAAGCTGGCGCGGCAATCTGCGCATCTTCGATGCCGGCATGCGCTCCGAGATGCAGACCAGGCTCTCGATGCTCGGGATCGCGCGGGAAGCGCTGAAGAAGGATCTGATCGTTCCTTTTTATCAGCCCAAGATCGACCTGCGCTCCGGCGAGGTTGCCGGGTTCGAGGCCCTGCTGCGCTGGCGCCATGCGACCCGCGGCATCCAGACGCCCGACTCGATCACCGCCGCGTTTGAAGATCTGAGCACGGCGGCGGCGATCAGCGACCGGATGATCGACAAGGTGATCGCCGACATGCGCATCTGGCTCGATGCCGGGCTGCCCTTTGGCCATGTCGCGATCAACGCCGCGGCGGCCGAGTTCCGCAAGGCCGAGTTCGCCGAAAGCCTTCTGGAGCGCCTGCACCGCGCGGGCATTCCCGCCGAGAGGCTGCAGCTGGAGGTGACCGAAACCGTCTTCCTTGGTCGAGGGGCCGACTATGTGGAGCGCGCGCTCAAGACGCTGAGTCGCGCCGGCGTGCAGATCGCGCTCGACGATTTCGGCACCGGCTACGCCTCCCTCTCACACTTGAAGCAGTTCCCGGTGGACGTGCTGAAGATCGACCGCTCGTTCGTGTCGGAGCTCGGCGTCGATGCGGACGCAGCGGCAATCATCGGGGCGGTGATCACGCTTGGCCACAGCCTCGACATCGAGGTGGTGGCGGAAGGGATCGAGACGCCGGATCAGGCACAAAGGCTGACCGGCAAGGGATGT
>DASWMM010000118.1:0-2170 GCA_036399755.1 Allosphingosinicella sp. | reverse complement strand
GTGGGTGTTGCGCGGCTGCTCGATGTAGACGAAGTCCCGGCCCTCCACCTTGCCGGCGGCCTTGAGGCGCTTCACCAGGTCCCGCGATTGGGCGACCGGGACCCGGTCGTCCTTGGCGCCGTGGACGATCAGGATCGGGATCGAGAAGTCCCCGGCATGGCGCGTCGGCGAGATGTCGGCGAGCTTGCCCGCCGCGGAGCCGATGAACTGCGCGCCGTAGCGGCCGAGATACTCCTTGTCGTAGGCGACCATGTCCGGAAGGTCGTGGACGCCGGCGCCGCTGATCGCGCAGCGATAGATCTTGCCGTCGCGCTGGGCCGCGCGCGAGGCCGCATAGCCGCCATAGGACCAGCCGAAGATGCACACCCTCTTATTGTCGACGACTCCTTCGCCGGCGAGATGGGAGATCGCATCGACGAGATCGTCCTGCATGCGCGTCCCCCAATTGCCGTCCGAGGCTTCGACGAAGGCCTTGCCGAAGCCTTCCGAGCCGCGGAAATTGGGCTGCACCACCGCATAGCCCATCTCGGCCAGCGCCTGCGCCCACCCGTCGAACCGCTCATAGTCTCGCGCCCAGGGGCCGCCGTGGGGCAGGACGATCAGGGGCAGGGCCTTCGCCGGCTTGAGGCGCGGCAGCGTCAGCACCGCCGGAATTTCGAGGCCGTCGCTCGCCTTGTAGCGGATGGTGCGAACAGGGTTGAGCTTCATGTCCTTGAGCGTGTCGTTGGCCCAGCCGATCCGCTTCAGGTCCCCCGTCTCGGTGGAGTAGAGGTAATAGGCCCCGGCCTGGTCCGGGCCGCCGACGCGGATGACCAGGTTCTCGCGGGCGCGGTCGGAGGAGATCATCGCCGCCTCGCCGGCGCCGAACGTCTCGTCCAGCACCTGCTGGATCTCCTTCATCCGCGGATCGAACCAGTAGCGGACCGGCCGGTTCTCGATCACGGTAACCCCCTCGAGCGCAGTCCCCTCGGGGTTGCTGCGCACGCCGGTGACGTCGTAGCCGGCGACGCCGAACACCTTCTTGCCGAGCTTCATCGTCTTGAGATCGATCTCGTAGAGCTCGCTGAAGCCGTTGTGGCGGCTGAGCGCCAGCGCCTTCTGGCCGCCGGGAAGGAAGATCTGGGGCGTCGCGGGCGAGCTGTACTTGCCCACCTTCTCGCTGATGATCGTCTCGAAGCTTTTCGACTCGTCCGGCCGGTAGAGGACCCGGAGCTTACCGCTGTCGCCGTCGAAGGTGGTGCCCATCCGCACCACGCCGGCGCCGTCGGCAAACCAGCTCCGCGCCACCGGATGGCGCTGGAGGACGATGCGCTGCCTGCCCGTCTCGACGTCGACCTCGACCACCTCGGGATTGAACAGCCGCTCGCTTCCCTTGCCGGCCGCGAAGCGGGACAGGAGGATCCGCGGCCGCCCCTCGCGTGACACCCACAGGACGTTTCCGGCCGACATGAAGGCGCCTTCCCAGCCGAGCGGCGTCACCTTCTTCGTGGTCCGGTTGTAGCCGATGACGCGGATGGCATCGTATTTCTCGCCGAGCATGTCCTGCCGGGAGCCGATCCAGACGAGCAGGTTGTTCGGGTCCGCCCATTGCCAATCGAGCGCGCGCACGTCGCCGCGCTTGTCGAACTCGCCGTCCTTGGCGATCACCTGCGGCGGCGCGTCGGGGTTCGCGAGGTCCATGATGGCGAGATATTGCGCGCCGGAGATGCGGATCTTCGCCGCCAGCGACTTGCCGTCGGTGGAGAGGGCGGGGTCCTGGATCGTGTCGAGCATCCCGAAGACCTTGACCGGCAGCGGCTTGTCCGGCGCCGGCGTCGTCTTGAGCTGCGCGCCTGCCGGCGCGACGGCCAGCGCGAGCGCGCAGGCGAATATCATCCTCTTCATCGATACCACCCCCGAAGTCCCTGTTCCGCCGCAATAAATCAGAAGAGGCCGCCCGCGGGAAGCCCAAAAGGAGAACCCCGCCCGGATCGCTCCGGACGGGGTTTCCCTGGAACCCTTATCGCGCGCCCGATCAGTGGCCGGCCAATGCCGCCAGCAGCAGGAGCGCGACGATGTTGGTGATCTTGATCATCGGGTTCACCGCCGGGCCGGCCGTATCCTTGTACGGATCGCCCACGGTGTCGCCGGTGACCGCGGCCTTGTGCGCCTCCGATCCCTTGCCGCCGTG
>DASWMM010000117.1:0-1712 GCA_036399755.1 Allosphingosinicella sp. | reverse complement strand
GGAGGGCTTCCTCATCCGCTCCGCGCAGGTGGACGGCCGCCGCGTTACCGTCGTCGCGGCGAACACTGACGTGGGCGTGCTCTACGGGGCCTTTCGTCTGCTCCGCCTCGTCCAGACCGGCGGAGCGATAGGGGATGTGGCCATCGCCGAGGCGCCGAAGGTGAAGCTGCGCCTGCTCAACCACTGGGACAATCTCGATCGGACCGTGGAGCGCGGCTATGCCGGCTTCTCGCTGTGGGACTGGCACAAGCTCCCGCATTTCTCCGACCCACGCTACATCGACTATGCGCGGGCCAACGCCTCTATCGGGATCAACGGCACCGTCCTCACCAACGTCAATGCCAATGCCGAGGTGCTGACGGCGCCCTATCTGGAGAAGGTGGCGGCGCTGGCGGGCGTGTTCCGGCCCTGGGGCATCCGCGTCTACCTCACCGCCCGCTTTTCCGCGCCGATCGAGATCGGCGGCCTCAAGTCGGCGGATCCGCTCGACCCCGCAGTGCGCGCCTGGTGGAAGGCGAAGGCGGACGAGATCTACGCGCGCGTGCCCGATTTCGGCGGCTTCCTGGTCAAGGCCAATTCCGAAGGCCAGCCAGGGCCGCAGGACTATAAGCGCAGCCATGCGGACGGTGCCAACATGCTGGCGGAGGCGCTGGCGCCGCACGGAGGCACGGTGACGTGGCGGGCCTTCGTCTATTCCAGCGAGACGCCGGAGGATCGGGCGAAGCAGGCTTTTTCCGAGTTCCAGCCGCTCGACGGGAAGTTCCGCGACAACGTCATCGTCCAGGTGAAGAACGGCCCCATCGACTTCCAGCCGCGCGAGCCCTTCCATCCCCTGTTCGGGGCGATGCCGAAGACGCCGCTGACGATGGAGTTCCAGGTCACCAAGGAATATCTCGGCTTCGCCACCCACCTCGCATACCTGGGCACCATGTGGGAGGAGGTGCTGGACGCCGACACCTGCCGCCCGCGTTGCGGCACGCCGGTGGCGAAGGCGGTGAGCGGCATCGCCGGCGTCGCCAACATCGGCACGGACCGCAACTGGACCGGCTCCCATCTCGACCAGGCGAACTGGTACGCCTTCGGGCGACTGGCATGGAATCCGTCCCTCGACGCCCGAACGGTTGCGCGGGAGTGGGTGGCGATGACCTTCTCTCCCGATCCGGCGGTGACGGCTCCCATCGTCGGCATGATGATGCAGTCGCGCCAGGCGGTGGTCGACTACATGACCCCGCTCGGCCTCCACCATTTGATGGCGACGGGCCACCATTACGGCCCGGGGCCGTGGGTGGACGACCTCGGCCGCGCCGATTGGAACCCGACCTATTACCACCGCGCCGACGAAGGCGGCATCGGCTTCGACCGCACCGCGAGCGGGAGCAATGCGCTGGCGCAATATGCGCCGGAGGTCGCGCGGCGGTGGGCCGATGTGGAGACGGTGCCGGAGGATTACCTGCTCTGGTTCCACCGCGTCTCCTGGGACCGGCGGATGCGCTCCGGCCGCACGTTATGGGACGAGCTGGTCGGGCGCTATTCGCGCGGCGTTTCGGCGGTGGCGGCGATGCGCGCGCAATGGGCGGCGCTCTCCGGCCGCGTCGATGCGCGCCGGCATGAGGAGGTCGCCGCCTTCCTCGCCATCCAGGAGAGGGAGGCCCGCTGGTGGCGCGACGCCTCGATCGCCTACTTTCAGAGCCTGTCGCGGCGCCCGCTGCCTG
>DASWMM010000116.1:0-6799 GCA_036399755.1 Allosphingosinicella sp. | reverse complement strand
CCGGCCGACGGTGCGCTGTCGGACGCGCGGCGAACGAACTCCTCCTCGTCGATCACTCCGGCGCCAAGCAGGCGGCGCGAGCGCCAGATCACCGTACCGGAGCCGACCAGCTCGCCGTCGTGCCAGCCGTCCAGCATCGGCCCGCCGTTCAGCGTGATTGCTGGGATGTCGACGGTTGACGCGGCCATGATCGAAGCCGGCGTCGTCTTGTCGCATCCGGTGGTGAGCACCACCGCATCAATCGGATAACCGTTGAGGATCTCGACCAGGCCAAGATAGGCCAGGTTCCTGTCCAATGCCGCGGTCGGCCGGCGGCAATTCTCGAAGATCGGGTGGAGCGGAAACTCCATCGGAATACCGCCCGCGTCGCGAATGCCCGCCTTGATCCGCTCGGAGAGGGCAAGATGCACCCGGTTGCACGGCGCGATGTCTGAGCCGGACTGGGCAATGCCGATGATCGGCTTGCCGCAACGCAGTTCGTCGCGGGTGATGCCGTAATTCATGAACCGCTCGAGGTAGAGCGCGGTCATGTCGCTTCGCCCCGGCGCATCGAACCATTCGCGCGATCGGAAGGGGCGGGCAGGGGTTCGGGTCATTCTATCTGTTCCTCCATGCCGGCGAAGCCGGTGGGGAGGGGAACCACCCGAAGGGTGGTGGAGGGGTAGGCGCGCAGGCCTCGCCCCATACCCCTCCACCAGGCTTCGCCTGGTCCCCCTCCCCATCGCGAAGGCGATGGGGAGGAACGGGTGTTACCCCTCCATTTCCTCCAATTCCTTGCCCTTGGTTTCCTTGATGAACTTCTGGACCAGGAAGAAGCTGATCGTCGCGCCGATGGCATAGAAGGTGTAGGTCGTGGTCAGCCCCAAATTCTTCGCCATCGGCGGGAAGGAGAAGGTGACCAGGAAGTTCGCGAACCACTGAAAGAAACCCGCCACGGCAAGCGCGGACCCGCGGATCTGGTTCGGGAACATCTCGCCCAGCATCACCCACATCACCGGGCCCCACGAGACGTTGAAGAAGATCACGTAGAGATTGGCGGCAACCACGGCGACGAGGCCGAGTTCGCGCGACAGCACCAGGTTGCCCGATGCGTCCAGCGAGCCGTGGCTGAAGGCGTAGACCATGACGAACAAGGTCGCCGCCATGCCCGCCGAGCCGATCAGCAGCAGCGGCTTGCGGCCGATCTTGTCGATCACGGCGATGGTGATGAAGCAGGCGGCGATGGAAACCGCGCCGGAGACGATGTTGATCAGCAGCGAGTCGTTCTCGCTGAAGCCCGCAAGCTGCCAAAGCGTCGCGCCGTAATAGAAAATCACGTTGATGCCGACGAGCTGCTGGAACACCGCAAGCATGATTCCGACCCAGACGATCGGGCGCATGCCCATCAGGCTCTTGGCTCCGGCCGGCGCCATCACGTCGCTGAGCCGCGGCCGGTGATCCTCGCTGAAGGTCGCCTGGATTTCACCAAGCTTCGCGCGGGCGACGTCGGAGCCGAACAGCTTCGTGAGCACGGAAAGGGCGGCTTCGTTGCGGCCCTTCGAGACCAGGTAGCGCGGGCTCTCCGGAATGAGGAGCAGGGCGACCAGGAAGATGGCGGCGGGAAGCGCCTGCATCAGGTACATCCAGCGCCAGGCCTCGATGCCGCCCCAGAAGGTGGCGGTCGACTGCCCCGCGGACGCCGCAAGGAAGTAGTTCACCAGGAAGGCGGCGGTCAGGCCGGTGATGATCATGATCTGCTGCACGGTCGTCATCCTGCCGCGGATGCTGGCAGGCGCGACTTCGGAAATGTAGACGGGCGAGAGCACGCTGGCCGCGCCCACCGCCATTCCGCCCATGATCCGCGCGCAGACGAACAGCAGGTGGCTTTCGGCCACGCCCTGCAGGATCGCGCCGACCAGGAACAGCACGGCGGACAGCATCATCGTGTTGCGGCGGCCCATGACGTCGGCAAGGCGCCCGGCGAAGAAGGCGCCGATGAAGCAGCCGATCAGCAGGGAGGCGACGGTGAAGCCGAGGCCGTTGCTCGGCGAGAAGCTTCCGGGAATGAGGTTGAAGGCCTTTGTAAGCCCGTCCTGCGTGCCGTTCACCGCGCCGCTGTCGTAACCGAACAAGAAGCCGCCGATCGTCGCCACCGCGACGATGGCGCCGATGAAGCCCATATTCGCCCTTTGCGGGCTCGCTTCCGTCATGATGATCCTCCCATTGTCCCGATTCGTCGGGTTATGTGTCGATGTTAGCGGTAACGGCGCACTTGTGAACCTTCCAATTTGCCGTTCATGCGCCAGCCTTGCTTGCCCGCGCCGGCACCCGCGCCCGTTTCGGCGCTTTTGCCGGCGGCCCCGAGGATTCGCGAACAATCAGGGCATGTTCAAGCGCGCGGACGTTGCCTTTGTGCTCCGAGCCCGAGCGGCGGCTGCGCAGATCGCCGAGCAGCAGTTCCAGCGCCGCCTCCGCCATCGCCGCGATCGGCTGGCGCACCGTGGTCAGCTCGGGCCAGATCGTGGTTGCCAGAGAGGTATCGTCGAAGCCGACGATGCTGAGTTCCGCCGGCACATGCAGGCCGCGGCGGTGGGCGACGCTGATCGCCGCCGCCGCCATGTCGTCGTTGCTTGCGAAGATCGCGGTCGGCGGGTTGGGGCGGGAGAGCAAACGTTCCGACGCGCTGAGGCCCGATCGATAGGTGAAATAGCCCTGCTCGACTGGCGCAGCGTCGGGATCGAGCCCGAACTCCTCGAGCGCGTCGAAAAAGCCGCGGGTCCGGTCGTGGCTTGCGATATGGTTGGGATGACCTTTGATGAAGCCGATATTCCTGTGGCCGAGGCTGAGCAGGTAGCGCGTCATCTCCGCCGCGGCCTCGCGGTCGTCGATCCGGACGTTGAGGCCGTCGGGCTGCGGAATGCCCATCGCAACCGTCACCACCGGAATGCCGATCGATTGGAGCTCGGCCATGATCGGAACCGAATCCGAAAGCGGCGGCGGCAGGATCACCCCTTCGACATCGCTGGTCGCGAAGCGGCGCGTGGCCTCCGCCTGCTCGTCCGGGTCCTCCGACGTGCAGCTTTCGATCACCAGGTGGCAGCCCGCCCGCCGCGCCGCTTCCAGCGCGCCGATCAGGAACTGGCTGAGATAGGCGGCCGAGGGGTTGGCGTAGAGCAACCCAATATGAGTCGCTTCGCCGGCCGCAAGGCTGCGCGCCGCGGTATTGGGTGAATAATTGAGCTTTTCCACCGCTTCGAGCACGGCGGTGCGGGTCGTCTCCCGCACGTTCTTGCCGCCGTTGATCACGCGCGACACCGTCATCGCCGACACGCCGGCGGCGCGGGCAACGTCCTCGATCGTGATGGTGCCCCGGCTTCGGCGGCTCGGCTTGCTCATTCTTCCCCTCTTGCGCGCAAAGCCTATGGTGGGGGCGGCGGCAATGCAATGCGCCGTTGCCGCGCTGGCGCTGCGCGCTTATGGTAGCGCTATCAACAACGATCCGGCGGCGCCGCCGTCCGGACGAGGAGATGGACAATGATTGCCGCTTTCCGCCCGCGCCTCGCCGCAATTCTGGCCGCCGGAGCCGCCGCCTGCGCCTTGCTCTCGCCGGCCGTCGCCCAGAAGGCGCCGAACGCCGCGAACGCCGCGAACGCCGCCCAGCGCCCGCTCTACAAGGATCCGTCGCAGCCCACCGCCGCCCGCGTCGAAGACCTGCTGGCGCGGATGACGCTGGAGGAAAAGGTCGCCCAGATGGTCACGATCTGGGAGCATAAGGGCAAGATCCAGAACGCGGCCGGTGATTTCTCGCCCGAAAAAGCATCGAAGGAATTTCCCAACGGCCTCGGCCAGCTCGCCCGCCCGTCCGACAAGCGCGGCGTCGATCAGTCCAACGCCGCCGCCGGCGCCGCCGCGGGCGCAACCAACCGCGACGCCCGCCAGACCGCCGACTACATCAACGCCGCTCAGCGCTGGGCCATGGAGCGCACCCGCCTCGGCATCCCGATGCTGATGCACGAGGAAGCGTTGCACGGCTACGTTGCCCGCGGCGCGACCAGCTTCCCGCAGGCGATCGGCCTCGCCAGCACCTGGGATCCGGCGCTGATCGAGCGCGTCTTCACCGTCGCCTCGCGCGAAATGCGCGCCCGCGGCGCCAACCTTGCGCTCGCCCCCGTCGTTGACGTCGCCCGCGACCCACGCTGGGGCCGGATCGAGGAAACCTATGGCGAGGATCCGCACCTCGTCGGCGAAATGGGCCTCGCCGCGATCCGCGGCTTCCAGGGTACCCGCCTGCCGCTCGCCCCCGACAAGGTGTGGGTGACCTTGAAGCACCTCACCGGCCACGGCCAGCCGGAGAACGGCACCAACGTCGGCCCCGCCGACATCTCCGAGCGCAACCTGCGCACCAACTTCTTCCCGCCGTTCGAGCGCGCGATCAAGGAACTGCCGGTCCGCTCGGTGATGGCGAGCTACAACGAGATCGACGGCGTTCCCTCCCACGCCAACCCCTGGCTGCTGCGCGATGTTCTGCGCGGCGAGTGGGGCTATCAGGGCGCCGTCGTCTCCGATTATTTCGCGATCCGCGAACTGATGACCCGCCACAAGATGTTCGACAACATCAAGGACGCCGGCCAGCGCGCCATAGAGGCAGGCGTCGATTCCGAAACCCCGGACGGCGAAGGCTTCGCGGCGTTGCCCGAGCTGGTGAAGAAGGGCCGCGTTCCGCAGAAGCTCGTCGACGACGCGGTGCGCCGCATCCTCGCCATGAAGTTCGATGCCGGGCTGTTCGAGAACCCCTACGCCGACGCGGGCCGCGCGCTCGCTCGCGAAGCCACGCCCGACGCGATCGCGCTCGCCCGCGAGACGGCGCAAAAGGCGATTGTGCTGCTCAAGAACGACAAGGGCCTGCTTCCGCTCGACGGCAACCGGGTGAAGCGCGTCGCCGTGCTCGGCACCCACGCCCGCGACACGCCGATCGGCGGCTATTCCGACGAACCGCGCCACGTGGTCAGCGTCCTCGAAGGCATCCAGAATGCGTCCGGCGGCAAGTTCCAGGTCAACTATGCCGAAGCGGTGAAGCTGACCAGGAGCCGCTCCTGGTCCGCCGACCAGGTCGATCTGGTTCCCGCGGAGGAGAACCGCCGCCTCATCGCCCAGGCGGTGGAAACGGCGCGCAACGCGGACGTAGTGGTGATGGTGCTCGGCGACAACGAGCAGTTGAGCCGCGAAGCCTGGGCCGACGCCCACCTCGGCGACCGCACCTCGCTCGATCTCGTCGGCCAGCAGGAGGAACTCGCCCGCGCCGTCCTCGCGCTCGGCAAGCCGACCGTGGTCGTGCTGCTCAACGGCCGGCCGCTGTCGGTCAACTACCTCGCCGAGAACGCCCCGGCGCTGATCGAGGGCTGGTATCTCGGCCAGGAGACCGGCAATGCCGTCGCCGACGTGATCTTCGGCAAGGCCAATCCCGGCGGCAAGCTGCCCGTCACCATCCCACGCTCGGTCGGCCAGCTCCCGGTTTATTACAACCACAAGCCGACGGCGCGGCGCGGCTACCTGTTCGACACCACCAAGCCGCTTTACCCCTTCGGCTATGGCCTGAGCTACACAAGCTTCGACCTGTCGGCACCGCGGCTTGCCCGCGCCAAGGTCAAGAACGGCCAGCCGGTGAAGGTCAGCGTCGATGTCACCAACACCGGCCGCCGCGCCGGCGACGAAGTGGTCCAGCTCTACATCCGCGACGACGTGGCAAGCGTCACCCGCCCGGTGATCGAATTGAAACGCTTCCAGCGCGTCACGCTGAAGCCCGGCGAGAAGCGGACGGTCACCTTCGAGCTCAAGCCGGACGATCTCGCTTTCTGGAACATGGACATGAAAAGGGTCGTAGAGCGCGGCACCTTCACCATCCGCACCGGCCCCAACAGCGTCGACCTGAAAGACGCCAAGCTGACGGTGGAATGAGCGTGAAGAAGCTCCTCCTTGCCGCCTCCGCGCTCGGTGCCGCGGCCTGCCTTTCGGCCGCGGCACCGGCGCAGGACGCCGCGCGCACGATCCGGCTGAACCAGGTTCTTATCCTTCAGGATGGGCCCAAGCTGGCGGTGCTGCCCAACGCGTCGCGCAAACCGCTCGCCTGGCGGCTGGTGAACCGCTCCGGCGTCACCGTGGCGAGCGGGCGCACGTCGGTGTTCGGCGCCGATGCGGGCTCCGGCGAGCACGTCCACCGCATCGACTTCTCGAAGTTCTCGGGCTCCGGCGAAGGCTTCCGCCTGATCGCTGCGGGCTCGGAAAGCCGCCCGTTCCGCATCGGCGGCGATTACGCGCCGCTTGCCAGGGATGCGCTCGCTTATTTCTACCATAACCGCGCCGGCACCCCGATCCTGGCGAAGCACGTCGGCGCGCAATGGGCGCGGCCTGCCGGCCACGTCGGCGAAACCGCGACGTGCATCGGCGGCAAGGACGACAAGGGCGCCGACTGGCCCTCCTGCGGCTACGCGCCCGACGTGGCGGGCGGCTGGTACGACGCGGGAGACCACGGCAAATATGTCGTCAACGGCGGCATCTCGCTCTGGACGCTCCAGAACTTCGCCGAGCGCGCGGAGGGTGCGCTGTTCGCCGACGGCGCGGCGCGAATCCCGGAGGCCGGCAACAATATCAACGATCTTCTCGACGAAACCCGCTGGGAAATGGAGTTCCTGCTCAAGATGCAGGTGCCGGACGGCACCCGCATGCGGCTCCCGGTCGGGCAGAAGAAGAGCGGCCCGGGTCTCCAGTTCAGCGAAGTCGATGCGTCCGGAATGGCGCACCACAAGGTCGCCGACGAGAAGTG
>DASWMM010000115.1:0-4199 GCA_036399755.1 Allosphingosinicella sp. | reverse complement strand
GTCGTCGTGGGGCGCCCACGAGGACTCGGTGCCAGCGCCCCTCGACTTCGCTCGGGACGAACGAGGTTGATGCTAAGCTGAACGCTGATTAGGCGGTGAAGCTCTCCAGCGCGCCGCGTACGGCCTGCACCGCCTCCGTCGCCTTGGAGCCATCCGGCCCACCGCCCTGTGCCATGTCGGGGCGGCCGCCGCCGCCTTGGCCGCCGAGCGCCGCAACCGCCAAGCGCACCAGCTCCACCGCGCTGCGGGCGCCGACGAGATCCTCGGTCACGCCAACAGCAACCGTGCCGCGGCCGTCGTTCACCGTTACCAACGCCACAACGCCCGAGCCGACGCGGCCCTTGGCCTCGTCCACCAGGCCGCGCAGAGCCTTGGGGTCCATGCCGTCGATCACCTGGCCGATGAAGCCGACGCCGCCGATTTGCTCGGGCCCCGCCGCTTCCGCCTTGCCGCCGCTGCCGAGCGCCAGAGCCTTCTTGGCGTCGGCAAGCTCGCGCTCCAGCCGGCGCCGCTCTTCCACCAATGCGGCGACCCGCGCCGGCACATCCTCCGGCGAGGTCTTCAAGGCGACGGCAGTTTCGCGCAGCCGCTCGTCGCGGGCGAGCAGCCATTGCCGCGCCGCCTCCCCGGTCAGCGCTTCGATGCGCCGAATGCCGGACGCCACCGCGCTTTCCGATACGATCTTGAAAAGCTGGATGTCGCCAAGCGCGTTGACGTGGGTGCCGCCGCACAACTCCACCGAATAGCTCTTGTCCGAGCCGCGGCCCATGGAGAGGACGCGCACTTCCTCGCCGTATTTCTCGCCGAACAGAGCCATGGCGCCGGCCCCGATCGCCTCGTCCGGGCTCATCAGGCGGGTGGTGACGGGGTCGTTCTCGCGAATGTGGCGGTTCACTTCGGCCTCTACGGCGGCAATGTCCTCGCGGGTCAGCGCTTTCCCGTGCGAGAAATCGAAGCGGAAATAGTCCGCGCCGACCAGGCTGCCCTTCTGCGTGACGTGGCCGCCCAATCGGTGGCGCAGGGCGGCATGCAAAAGGTGCGTGGCCGAATGGTTCGCCCGCACCCGGCCGCGCCGCTCGACATCGACCGCAAGGTGCACCGCATCGCCGACCGCAACTTCGCCGGCGACGATCTTCGCCTGGTGGGCGTGCAGCCGCCCCAGCGGCTTCGATGTGTCGGCAACGTCGGCTTGCAAGCCCTTGTCGGACGTGACTTTTCCGGTGTCGCCCTGCTGCCCGCCGCTTTCGCCGTAGAACGGCGTCTGGTTAGTGAGGATCACCACATCTTCGCCCGGCGCGGCGCGTTCGACGCGGGCGCCGTCCTTGACCAAAGCCACGACCACGCCTTCGCCTTCATGGCCGGCATAGCCGGTGAATTCGGTCGAGCCATGCTCCTCGGCGATGTCGAACCAGACGTCCTCGGACGCTTTCTGGCCAGAGCCCTTCCAGGCGGCGCGGGCTGCCGCCTTCTGCTCCGCCATGGCGGCGTCGAAGCCGGCGCGGTCCACCGCAAGCCCCTGCGCTCGGAGCGCGTCCTCCGTGAGATCGTAGGGGAAGCCGAACGTGTCGTAGAGCTTGAACGCAACCTGCCCCGCAAGCGTGTCGCCCTCGTTCATCGAGGTGGTGGCCTCGTCGAGCAGGCGCAGGCCGTTGGCGAGAGTCTGGCGGAAACGGGTTTCCTCCAGCTTCAGCGTTTCCTCGATCAGCGGCTGGGCGCGGATCAGCTCCGGATACGCAGCGCCCATTTCCGCAGTGAGCGCCGGCACCAGCCGGTGCATCAGCGGCTCGGCCGCGCCGAGGATGTGGGCGTGGCGCATCGCGCGGCGCATGATCCTGCGAAGCACATAGCCCCTGCCCTCATTGGCCGGCAGCACCCCGTCGGCGATCAGGAAGCCGGAGGCGCGCAGGTGATCGGCGATGACCCGGTGGCTGGCCTGGCGTTCGCCTTCGGCCCTGGTCCCGGTCAGCTCGCACGAACCGGCGATCAGCGCCTTGAACGTGTCCGTGTCGTAATTGTCGTGGACGCCCTGCAGCACGGCGGCGATCCGCTCCAGCCCCATGCCGGTGTCGATCGACGGCCGCGGCAGATCGCGGACGAACTGGTTATCCTCCTGCTCATATTGCATGAACACCAGGTTCCAAATTTCGACGAAGCGGTCGCCGTCCTCATCCGGCGAGCCTGGAGGCCCGCCCGGGATGTGATCGCCATGGTCGTAGAATATCTCGGAGCACGGCCCGCACGGTCCGCTGTCGCCCATCGCCCAGAAATTGTCCTTGGTGGGAATGCGGATGATGCGGTGCTCGGGCAGGCCGGCGATCTTCTTCCACAGTTCGAACGCCTCGTCGTCCGTGTGGTAGACTGTGGCGGTCAGCCGGTCGGCCGGGATGCCCCACTCCCTGGTGAGCAGGGTCCAGGCGTGGGTGATCGCCTGCTCCTTGAAATAATTGCCGAACGAGAAGTTGCCGAGCATTTCGAAGAAGGTGTGGTGACGCGCGGTGTAGCCGACATTGTCGAGATCGTTGTGCTTGCCGCCGGCGCGCACGCACTTCTGGGACGAGGCCGCGGTCGAGTAAGGCCGGCTTTCGAGCCCGGTGAAGACGTTCTTGAACGGCACCATGCCCGCGTTGACGAACATCAGCGTCGGGTCGTTCTGCGGCACAAGCGGGGCGCTTTGCACCATCTGGTGACCGGCGCGGCCGAAATAATCCAGAAAGGAGCGGCGGATGTCGTTGGTCGAGGTCATGCGCCGCGATGTAAGGGAGGGCGCTCAGGCGGGCAAGCGGTGCTTGGTTCGCCTACAAGGCCGTGACGTCTCCGGGGGCAGCCTCTTCGGCCGCCGGTTCAGCCTCGGCGGGCTGCGGCTCGGCCGGCGTCTCCGAAGCGTCGACCTGGTAGCTCGAGTAGCGGATCACCCGCTCACGCTCCGGATCGGGCGCGGCTTCCTGCACAAAGGCTTCTTCCGCCGGAGCAGCAGCGCGTTCCGCCTCGGCGGCCCAGCTGTCGGTGTAGGTGACGATGGCCGGCGCGGCATAATATTCCGCCCTTGCGCCGCCGCAGCCGAAGCAGCCGCTGCCCAGCCCGTCGGCTGCTGTGGGCGCGGTCAGGGAAGACGCCTGCGCGGCGATCCAGTCCGACCGTTGCGGTGCCAAATCGGCGTGGAAGCGGTCGGGCGCGCGGGCGAAGAGGTTCGGGTTGATCTCCCCAAGCGCAGAATTGCCGAGCAACACGCCAGCCGCCGCTCCAGCGAGCGCGAGGCCGCTCAGCAGGGGCAAGGTCCGATTGAACCGCTTCATCGCAAGCACTCCGCAAAAGCACAAGGCAGCGTCACTTCGCTACCACATCCAAAACCCGCAAAGGCCGGATCTCGTTCCGCGTCCGTACGATTTGTCGATGCTGCGGCCCGTCGGGCACACCCCCGCAGGGAGCGCAGTGACGGTCCACCACGATCCGGCGCTTGACCGGAGCGCCGCAATCGCCTTCCTAGGCGCAACTGATCAGCCGGGAGCGCCACGTGGCCAAACGTCTTACCTACTGGATTCTCGCCGGCCTTGTGCTCGGCATTCTCGTCGGCTGGGGTCTGAACCAGGGGCTGGGCGGCGGCACGCCGGCAGGCGATGCGCAGCTCAAGACGATCGCCGGCTACATCGCGATCCTGACGACCATCTTCCTGCACCTCATCAAGATGATCATCGCCCCGCTGGTTTTCTCGACCCTGGTGGTCGGAATCGCGCATATGGGCGACACGGCTGCGCTTGGCAGGGTGGGCGCCAAGGCGGTCGGATGGTTCGTCTGCGCAAGCCTGGTGTCGCTGAGCCTGGGGCTGCTGCTCGTCACGATCTTCAAGCCCGGCACCGGACTCGAACTGGCTTTGCCGCCCGCCACCGCGTCCGCGGGTGTAGATCGCTCGGCGTTCGATTTCGCCAAGTTCGTCGCCCACATCTTTCCCGAATCGATGGTCGGCGCGATGGCATCGAACGACATCCTCCAGATCGTCGTCTTCTCGCTGTTCGTCGGCGTGGCGATCATGGCGGTGGGCGAGCCTGCCAAGCCGCTGGTCCGCGGCATCGAGGCTTTGGTCAAGGTGATGCTGCAGATCACCGATTACGTGATGCACTTCGCCCCCGTCGCGGTGTTCGCGGCGGTGACCGCCACCGTCGCCCAGCGCGGCCTCGGCGTGCTCGGCGACCTCGGCTATTTCA
>DASWMM010000114.1:0-17662 GCA_036399755.1 Allosphingosinicella sp. | reverse complement strand
CCTGCTCCCCCTCACCCCGAGCCTGCGCCTTCCTCCGCTTCAAATTCTCGCGCAGCGCTTCGGCAAGCCGCCGCTCCCGTTGTTCGTCCGGTTGTCTCATGGGCGAAAAGTTACGCGCTCACCGGCACCTGCCGCAACCCGCCTTGACAGCACCCGCCGCGTCCGGCCATAGGCCCGCGTCTCCCGACAGGCGATGATGCTGCCGTAGCTCAGTGGTAGAGCGCATCCTTGGTAAGGCTGAGGTCGTGAGTTCAATCCTCACCGGCAGCACCATCGCCCGTCTGGAGCTTCCCGCAGCTCCAACCATCCGCCGCCAGGCTCAGCGCTTGGCGTTGCGGACCATCATGTCGAGCACGGCGGGGTGGAGCGGCCGGATGAACTGGCAGCCGAGCAGATGCCCGCGCATCCACATCACCTGCGCGTGCAGGCTCTCAAGTCCGGGCAATTTCAGCCACACGTCGGTTCCCCGTTCCAGCTCCAGGTGCGTGGCCGCCCGGAAGCCGTGGGTGGACAGATCCATGATCTGGATGGTCACTCCGCTCGCCCCGCGCTGGCGCAGGCCGGCGCCAAGCGTCACTTCCGCGCGCGACGCCTTGCGCCCGTCGGAGCCCGGTTCGACCGAAAGCTGACCGGTCAGTCCCATGGCTCATTCCCCCGGAACGGCGATGCCCACGGAGACACCCCAGAGCTGCGCAAGCTTCTTTTCCTGCGCGCTCATGTCTTCGCCATACAGGCGCGGGCGGCGGAAGCGCGGCTGGGCGCTGTCCACGGTGGTGCGCTTCAACTGCACCAGCACTTCGGTTTCATCGATTCCGTAGGCGAATTCGAGCCCGGCCTTGCCTTCGCCGGTCCAGGCGACGCGCGCCGGAACGGTGATCGAGCCGCGGTGGAAGACCACGTCCGAGCCCGGCGGCGGAAGCGACTTGCCCTCCACCAGCGCGCCCTTCTGCGACAGATCGCGGAGACGGACGTCGATCTCGCCGCCGGAGCCGGTGCGCAGCTTTGCCGCGAGCAGGACGCGGGCGCGTTTGGCGCTCCTTTTTCCCGCTACCGGTCCATCAACGAACGGATGTGCGCCCATCTGCCTCAAACTCCAATTGCCTTGAGACCGCAGCCTAAGCGGCAGGCACCTAAATTGTGGTAAACATGGGTCAGGTTTTTCACGCGGCTTGCCCCGCGTCGGTTGACCTGCCCCCGCGCCCGCTTAAGGCGGCGGCCATGCGCTTCTTCTCCGACAATGCCGCCGCCGCCTGCCCGGAAGTTATGGCGGCGCTCCACGAGGCAAACAGCCTCGACACCGCCTATGACGGCGACCGCTGGAGCAAGCGGCTGGACGAGGTGTTCTCCGGTCTGTTCGAGACCCAGGTCACGGCCTTGTGGGTGGCCACCGGCACCGCCGCCAATTGCCTGGCGCTTGCGGCTTTGTGCCCGCCGGAGGGCAGCATCGTCTGCCACCGCGACGCGCATATCCAGAATGACGAATGCGGAGCGCCCGAATTCTATACCCACGGCGCCAAGCTGCTGCTCGGCGACGGCGAAGGCGCCAAGCTGACGCCGGAGACGGTGACGGCCTTGCTCGGCACCATCCGCAACGACGTCCACCAGGTCCAGCCGCGGGCGCTGTCGATCACCAACGCCACGGAATATGGACTGGTCTACACGCCGGACGAAGTGGCGGCGCTGGGCGCCTTGTGCCGCGACAAGGGCCTCGGCTTCCACATGGACGGCGCCCGGTTCGCCAATGCGGTGGTCAGCAGCGGCGCGTCCGTGGCTGATCTGACCTGGCGGGCGGGCGTGGATGCCTTGAGCTTCGGCTTCGCCAAGAACGGCGGCATGTCGGCGGAGGTGCTGATCTTCTTCGGCGAGGAGCATCGCCAGGCCACGCTCTACCGCCGCAAGCGGGCCGGACACCTCCTGTCCAAGGGGCGTTTCATGGCCGCGCAGGTGCTTGCCATGCTCGAAGGCGACGTGTGGCTTCGCAATGGACGCGCCGCCAACGAGGCCGCCGCTCGCCTCGCCGCCGCCGCGCCCGAGCGGCTGGTGCTGCCGGTGGAAGCGAACGAGCTTTTCATCCGGGTCACGCCCGCCGAAGCGCAAATTCTTCGCGACAAGGGCTTCGACTTCTACGACTGGGCGCCCGGCGAAGCGCGGCTGGTGACGAGCTGGGACAGCGATCCCGAAGCGGTGGACGCGCTCGCCGCCGCCATCGCGGCGCTGTAGGCGCAATGCCGCACCGCCACGCGAGCTTCTTCGAGCCTCGCGTCCTTTTCCCGTTTCTGCTGATCACGCTGATCTGGGGCTCGACCTGGCTGGTGATCCGCGATCAGCTCGGCACCGTTCCGGCGGGCTGGTCGGTTACCTACCGCTTCATCATCGCCGCCGCCGCGATGTTCGCCCTTGCCAAATACCGGGGCGAATCGCTGCGCATCGGCCGCGAGGGGCATTTGCTGGCGCTGGGCTTCGGAATCCCGCAATTCTGCCTGAACTTCAACTTCGTCTACGCGGCCGAGCACTACGTCACCTCCGGCCTCGTCGCGGTGGTGTTCGCGCTTCTGCTGGTGCCCAATTCGGCGCTCGGCTGGCTGTTCCTGAAGCACAAGCTCACCGGCCGCTTCCTGCTCGGCTCGGCGATCGCCGTGGCCGGAGTCGCCCTGCTGTTCGTGCAGGAGCTTCGCCATTCCGAAGTGCCGAACGAGAATGTGCTGCTCGGCATCGGCGTGACGCTGGCCGCCGTGCTCTCCGCCTCGGTGTCCAACGTCATGCAGGCGTCCGAGCGCCTGCGCCACCGCCCCGTCGCGGCGATGCTTGCCTGGGGGATGCTCTACGGCCTGATCGTCGACGCGGCCGTTGCCTGGGTGATGAACGGCCCGCCGGTGATCGAGACTCGCCTCGGCTACTGGATCGGCCTCGTTTATCTCGGCCTGTTCGCCTCGGCCCTGGCTTTCACGATCTATTTCCGTCTGATCCGTCTGCTCGGCCCGGGACGGAGTGCTTATTCGAGCCTGCTCGTGCCGGTGATCGCGATGACGCTGTCGACGGTGTTCGAAAACTATCGCTGGTCCACCCTTGCCGTCGCGGGGGGCATCCTGGCGCTGATCGGCCTCGTCATCGCGCTGCGCTCCAGCCGCCCGCGCGCCGCGCAGGCGGAGTAGCGCAAGCGGCCCTCAGTCCGCCGGGCGGTTCTCGGCCAGGTGCCGTTCCCAGGCCAGCGCGTGGGTGACGATGGTTTCGAGATCGTTGAGCCTGGGCCGCCACGGCAAAGTCTCCAGGATCTTGGCATTGTCGGCCACCAGCGCGCCCGGATCGCCGGCGCGGCGCGGCTCCAGGCGGCGTTCGATCGTCACGTTGGTCACCCGGTCCACCGCGTCGAGCACTTCCAGAACGGAGAAGCCCCGGCTGTAGCCGCAGTTCATGATGTGGCTCGTTTCAGGGTCCGCGATCAGCTTCTCGAGCGCGTCGACATGGGCGGCGGCAAGGTCGCTGACGTGAATGTAGTCGCGCACCCCGGTACCGTCGGGTGTGTCGTAATCGGTCCCGTAGACGGAGACGTGGCTTCGCCGGCCGATCGCCGCTTCCACCGCCACCTTGATGAGGTGGGTCGCGCCCGCGGTCGACTGGCCGGAGCGGCCGCGCGGATCGGCGCCGGCGACGTTGAAATAACGAAGCGCGCAGAAGTTGAGCGGATGGGCGAAGGCGGTGTCGGCCAGCATCCGCTCGGTCATCAGCTTCGACCAGCCATAAGGGTTGATCGGCTGGGTGCGCTGGTCCTCGCGCACCGGCACCTGGTCGGGAATGCCGTAGGTCGCCGCCGTGGAGGAGAAGATGAAGTGCTTGACCCCGCCGTTGACCGCGCTTTCGATCAGCGAACGGCTCTTTACCGTGTTGTTTTCATAATATTTGAGCGGGTTCTCGACGCTTTCCGGCACCACGATCGATCCGGCGAAGTGGATGATCGCCTGTATGCCCTGCTCCCCGATGATCCGCGCGAGCAGGGCCTGGTCGGCGATGTCGCCCTGCACGAACAGGGCTTCCTTCGGCACCGCCCAGCGGAAACCGGTGGTGAGGTTGTCGATCACCACCACCGGCCAGCCCGCGTCGAGCAGCGCCAGCACCGCATGGCTTCCGATATACCCAGCGCCGCCGGTCACCAGCACCGGCACCTTCTCACCCGCTCCGCTCACTCGCATTCTCCCAGGGAACATCATTCCGGCAAAAGCGCTGTGGGAATCGTTACAGCGCCCGTATGAACCCGCCGCTAGACCAGGAGGTTTCGGAATGAAATCAGCTTTTCTGAAGTGCGGGGCGCTTGGCCTGGCCATCAGCTTGGCCGGCTGCGCGGCGGGGGGCGGCGGAAGTGCGAATACAGCCGGCGGCATGGACGTTGCGCGCTTCCACCTTGGCGAACAGACCATCGCCCGCGCCCAGATCGCGATCGAGCCGTTCGACCGCGCCGATGCCAACCGTTCCGAATTCCCGGTCTATGCCGCCGCGGTCGCCCGCGAACTAACTCGCTTGGGCTGGACGGTGGTGCCGGCCGCCACCCGCACCGAGCAGGTCGCGCTGATCGATGTCGAGCAGGGCAGCCGCGAGGCGATCGGCGCGCTCACGGCCGCCCGGATCGGCCGGGGAGTCGCCGCCGCCACGGCTGGCGGAAACGACCCCAACGTCACCGCCACGCTGCTTGAGGTCGGCATCCGCCGCCGCTCCGACGCCACCGTGTTCTGGGAAGGCCGCGCGGTTTCCGAGGCGCGCACCGGCAGCGGCGAGGCGCGCTCCACCGCCGCCGTGGACCGGCTCGCATCCGCTTTGTTTCGAGACTTCCCCGGCGAGTCCGGCCGCACTATCAGGCTGAAATGACCCTCTCCATTTCCAGCGCCTTCGATGGCGGAAACATTCGCTTGGTCGCCATTGAAGGGGACCGCATCGACCTCGAAATCGTCGCGGACAACGCGTCCGATTTCTATCAATGGTTCTCCTTCCGCCTGACCGGCGCCGCCGGCCGCGCGGTGGAGCTGCGCATCCTGAACTGCGCCGATGCGGCCTATCCGCTCGGCTGGGAGGGCTACAAGGCCTGCATGTCGGCGGACCGCGACGAGTGGCAGCGGGTGGAGGATACGTCCTACGCGGACGGCATTCTCACCATCCGGGTCACGCCGGGCGCGAACAGCGTCTGGTTCGCCTATTTCGCGCCGTTCACGATGGAGATGCACCATGATCTCGTCGCCACCGCGGCGGCGCATCCGGAGGTCACCCACCGCTCGCTCGGCCAGACGCTGGACGGGCAGGAGATGGATTATCTCGGCATCGGCGAAGGCCCGCTGCAGGTCTGGCTCTACGCCCGCCAGCATCCCGGCGAGACGATGGCCGAATATTGGATGGAGGGCGCGCTCGAGAAGTTGCTCGACGACGCCGATCCGGTCGCCCGCCGCCTGCGCGAGCGCGCCACCTTTCACATCGTCCCCAACATGAACCCCGACGGCTCGCGCCGCGGCCATCTGCGCACCAACGCGGTGGGAACCAACCTCAACCGCGAATGGCACGAGCCATCGGCCGAGCGCAGCCCGGAAGTGCTCTGCGTCCGGGCCGAGATGGACCGAACCGGTGTGGATTTCGCAATGGACATCCACGGCGACGAGGCGATCCCGGCCAACTTCCTCGCCGGTTTCGAAGGCATTCCAAGCTTCACTGAAAAGCAGCAGGATCTGTTCAACCGCTTCAGCGACGAGCTTGTCCGCGTGACGCCCGATTTCCAGACGCGGCTCGGCTACGAAATCGCCGGGCCGGGCCAGGCGAACCTGTCCATGTCCACCGCCCAGCTCGCCGAGCGTTTCGGCGCGGTGACCATGACTCTGGAAATGCCATTCAAGGACAATGACGACTTGCCCGACCCGCTTTACGGCTGGTCGCCCGACCGAAGCCGCCATTTGGCGCGCGCGTGTTTGGACGCGCTGTATGCAATCGTTGACGAGCTGCCGGTGGGGAAGCGTACCTGATGACCTTTTCGCTCATCCTGAGGAGCCGCTGAGCTTGTCGAAGCGGCGTCTCGAAGGACG
Organism: Allosphingosinicella sp.; assembly: GCA_036399755.1. Taxonomy (GTDB): domain Bacteria; phylum Pseudomonadota; class Alphaproteobacteria; order Sphingomonadales; family Sphingomonadaceae; genus Allosphingosinicella. The sequence continues at coordinate 11,609 of DASWMM010000114.1, read as the reverse complement.
CACAGCATAGTCGCGAAGGGTCCTTCGAGACGGGCCTTCGACACGGGACCCCATCAAAGTAGTACTTTGATGGGAACCCTCCCCAGTCCCTCCTCAGGATGAGCGGGATAATGATTGGAGAATGCGTAAGCCCATGCCAACCCTCGTCCTCATTCGTCACGGCCAGTCCACCTGGAACCTCGAGAACCGCTTCACCGGCTGGTGGGACGTGGAGGTTACGGACAAGGGCGTGGAGGAAGCGCGTGCCGCGGGGCGGCTGATGAAAGGCAAGGGCCTCGATTTCGACCAGTGCTTCACCAGCCTGCAGAGCCGCGCCATCAAGACTCTGAACCTGGCGCTGGAGGAGATGGGGCGGCTGTGGCTGCCGGTCGAAAAGGACTGGCACCTCAATGAACGCCATTATGGCGGGCTGACCGGCCTCAACAAGGCGGAGACCGCGGCGCGGCACGGCGAGGAGCAGGTCAGGATCTGGCGCCGCTCCTTTGACACCCCGCCGCCGCCGATCGAGCCGGGCAGCGAATATGACCTCTCCGCCGACCGCCGCTATGCGGGCATCGAGGTGCCCAAGGCGGAAAGCCTTAGGGACACGATCGCCCGCGTTCTTCCCTATTGGGAGGGCCGGATCGCGCCCGAACTGAAGGCCGGCAAGCGGGTGCTGATCTCCGCCCACGGCAATTCGCTGCGCGCGCTGGTGAAGCATCTTTCCGCCATCCCCGACGACGAGATTACCGGCCTGGAAATCCCCACCGGCCAGCCGATCGTCTACGAGCTTGCCGACGACCTGACCGCCACCGACCGTTATTACCTGAGCGAACGGTGAGCCCGCACTGGCCGGTGATGCGGCTGGTCTGGCTCTTTCTCGGCGGGGTGTCGGTTGCGCTGGGCGTAATCGGCGCCGTTCTGCCGTTGATGCCGACCGTTCCTTTCATGCTCCTCGCCGCCTTTTGCTTCGCGCGCGGCCATCCACCCTTCGAAACATGGCTGCTGGAGCATCGCACGTTCGGGCCTCACATCCGCGCATGGCGCGAACGGGGCGCGATCAGCCGCCGCGGCAAGTACGCCGCAGTGCTGGGATTCGCGGGAAGCGCGGTGCTTGGGATCGTGTTCCTGCCGATGCCGTGGGCGCTGCTACCCGCGCTTGTGGCGGTGGTCGCCGGTTCCTGGATATGGACCCGGCCGGACTAAGCCCCTCTCCCATTTCGGGAGAGGGTGGCCGAGCGAAGCTCGGCCGGGTGAGGGCCTGTTGAACAAGGCTCGGTCCCTCACCCTCCCACCGCTTCGCGGCGGGCCCCTCCCTCTCCCGAAATGGGAGAGGGGTTTGCAGCCCGCTACGTCACCTGAACAGCTTGTTGTTTTAGGTTCATGCAACCCGGTTCAGAACGGGTGCGTTGAGGTTTTCGAGTTCCACGTAAGAGGATTGTTTTATGCGTAAAGTCACCCTCGCCGTCCTGGCCGCCACGATGGCGATGCCGGTGATCCCCGCCGCTCCGGCATTCGCCAACCACAATGGCACGTACCACGGCAAGACCTGGCGCGATAACCAGGGCCGGGTGCGCTGCCGCAAGTCGAACGGCACGGTTGGCATCATCGTCGGCGGCGCCGGCGGCGCCCTGATCGGCCGCGCGGTCGATGGCGGCCGCAACCGCACCGTGGGTACGGTGATCGGCGCCGCGGCCGGCGCGCTTGCCGGCCGTGAAGTGGCCCGCAACCGCAGCGTTCGCCGCTGCCGCTAAACTGATCCAGATCAGTTAGTTACCCATACGGGGCGTCCTTCGGGGCGCCCCGCTTGTTTTTTGCGCTCCTGGCGGAGCCTCCCCCGCTTAGCCTGCGTTGGCGCGGAAAGACGGAGGCGAGACGCATGCGGATCCACCACCTCAATTGCGGCACCGATTGCCCGTTCGGCGGCGCCTTGTTCGACGGGCGAAGCAAGGGGCTGACCGGCCACCTCGTTTGCCACTGCCTGCTGATCGAGACGGATGCGGGCCTCGTCCTGGTTGATACCGGCTACGGCCTGCGCGACGTCGCCCACCCGCACCGCCCGCCCCACCCGCGCATCACCAAAACGATGCGGGGCATGCTCAACATCAAGCTGCGCGAGGAGGAGACGGCGATCCGCCAGGTCGAGCGGCTCGGCTTCTCACCCGCCGATGTGCGCCACATCGTCCTCACCCACCTCGATTTCGACCATGCCGGCGGGCTTGAGGATTTTCCCAACGCCACCATCCACCTGATGGACGCCGAGTTCAGCGCCGCCACCGGCCCGCGCAACGGCTTCGTGCCGCGCAACCGTTACCGCCCTGCCCAATTCAACGATGTCTCGAACTGGCGCCGCTACACCGGCCAGGGCGAAAGCTGGTTCGGCTTCCCCGCCGTCCGCGCGCTTGAAGGCCTGCCGCCCGAAATCCTGCTCGTGCCGCTCCCCGGCCACACCTGGGGCCATGCCGGCGTGGCGGTGGACACGGGCGAGGGCTGGCTGCTCCATGCCGGCGACGCCTATTTCTACCGCGGCGAAATGCGGGGCGATAAGCGCAAGTGCACGCCGGGCCTGCGCGCCTACCAGACCATGATGGAAGTCGATCGTGCCCAGCGCCTGGCCAACCAGGAACGCCTCCGCCGCCTCTCTGTGGACAAAGCGGGCGAAATCCGCATCCTGTGCGCCCACGACGTCGTCGAGTTCGAGGCCGCTGCGGCGGGGAGACTGCTCTAAGCCGTTCCGCTTGGTTCCGCCGCGCTGGCTGACCCTCGCAAGCGGCCGACGCCGCCCTTCACCCCGGCTTCGATGAGGGTCCGGCTCTCCAGTCGCGGGGGAGCCGCAGTGCCGGCTCTCCGCGGAGAGCGGACCTGCGGCCCCCGGTGAGGCAGTGCCGTGGCCAAGGATCGCCCACTGTTGCAGTTGAGTACCGACCCCCGCGCCGTTCAGCCCGGCGACATGTTATGTTTGCTTGACATCGTGTGCACGATAGCTCACCTCGTGTTCTATCAGATCTACACACGGGAGTCGGGTGATGGCGTTCAGAGAGAAGATTGCATGGCTCACCTTGGCTACGATGCTGGTCGCCTATGGCGTCTACTTCGGGATGATCGGGCCGTCCGTCGGCTTCGGCGAGCGGCACCTCGTGGATATCGTCTGGTCGTTCGGCCTGGTCGCCGGCGTGCACGCGGTGGCGATGATCGTCGGTGCGATTGCCCTGGCCGTCACGGCAACGCGGGAGGCGAATGCGGGGGCGGACGAGCGCGACCGGGCCATCGACAGGCGCGCTTCGCTAGTCGCTTACTACGTGTTGCTGGTCGGCATGATCCTGGTTGCCGTGGTGATGCCGTTCAGTGAGCCATCATGGAAGATCGTGAATGCCGGCCTGGTGGCGATCGTTCTCGCCGAGGCAACCCGGCACGCCGTCATCCTGCTCAGCTATCGCCGGGGCTGGAATGGCTAGGCGGCTCAACAACGCGATCCGTACCTTGCGCTTTCATGCCGGCGAGATGACGCAGGCGGAGCTCGGCGAGCGTATCGGCGTCACCCGGCAAACCGTCGCGGCGATCGAGCAGGGCAAATACTCTCCGACACTGGAGACGGCGTTTCGAATCGCGGATGTGTTCGATGTGCCGCTTGGCCAGGTGTTCACCTGGGAGCAGGACTGAGCTGTACGAATAAAGAACCGGAAGCGTGGAAGGGCGTTGGGCCAAGCCCGCTCAGTTGCCGCTGCCCGCCCCGCTGCCGCCCTCGTCGCCGCCCCCGGCCGCGCCGCTGCTGCCGGTCGAGGCCGAAGCGCCCGCGCCGTCGCCGCCGCCTGCCTTCTTCCGCCCGCGGCCGGTGCCGGCACTCGCGCTTTTGCCGGTGCTGCCCGTCGAGCCGCTCGCGCCTGAGCGGCCCTTGCCGCCGGAGCTGGTGCCGCTCGCCGAAGTCTTGGTGGTGGAGCCGCCGGAGCCGCTTGCTTTCGCGCGGGTGCCCGCGGTCTTCGCCGCGCCGCTCGCCGGGGAGGCTGCCTTGGCGGCGGCCGATTTGGTGCCGCTAGCCTTGGTAGCCACCGACTTCGCTGCGGAGGCAGCCTTGTTCCCTGCCGCCTTGGCGCGGGTTCCGGTGCCGGTGCTTTTCGCCTTGGGTGCCGCACGTGTCGCCGTGCCCGAAGCCGCAGCTTTCTTGCGGCCACCGCCGGAAGATTTGCCCTCGGAGCTGGAACCGGACGAGTCGCCGCCGCTCTCGCCGCCGCCGCCAAGCATGCGGCGCACCGCGTCGGTGGCTGCGGAGACGATCGCCGCGCCGATCTTGCTTGCGCTGTCGGCCGCCGCGCTTGCCGCATCGATGGTGTCGCTGCCGGCGTCGCGCACTGTTTTGCGGACCCGCGAGTTGGCGGTGAGCGCCGCCGCGGCAGCGACCAGGCCGGCCGCCATCATCGAGCGGGCAACCGGGTTCTGCGCAAGCTCGGCCGCTTTCTGACCGGCTTCCTTGAGCGCGTCGGGGAATGCGCCGGCCGCGCCGCCGTCCTGCTTGTTCGAGCCGCCACCGCCGCCCGATTTGCTGCCGTCCGCCATGGTTCAGACTCCAAGGTTTGTAACTGATGCGTAACAGACTCGCGGCGCGCGGAACAGTTCCCGCGCGCCGCCTGCTCGGCTGGCGGGGATCAGCCCTCCTTTTCGAAGTCCGCCGCGTCCGCCTGACCGGAACCCTGACCCGCGGTCTGATCGTCAGCGCTGTCACTGACGCCGCCGGAGCCGTCGAACATCACGCCCCTGCCGCCGCCCTGCTCCTCGTCGAAACGCTCGCCGCGCGATTGGCCGGACATGCGCTGCCCTTCGTCGAACTGCCCGTCCGAGCTTCCGCCGCCCGCGCGCAGGTCACCGCCGGCGAGACCCGCCTGGGCACCCTGGTTCGGCTGCTGATCCCTTTGGTTCACGACATTCTGCGAGCTGCCGTAGCCGCCGGTGCCGCTCGATCCGCCGGCGTTGCTCTGGTCGCTTGCCGTCACGCCGCCGCCGGCCGGATCGGCCTGCTGCTGCTGATTCTGGTTGCCGCCGAACTCGCCGCGGCCGCCGCCCGATTGGCTGTCCTGGAGGTCGCGGCCGCGAAGGCCTTCATTTTCGTTTGCCATTATTCGTCTCCTTTCACATTCTCGGCCCGGCCGAGATCGTCGTACCGATAGCGTTCGCCGTCGGGATTGACCGCGTCGCGGCCGGGCTGGACGACCGGCTGCGGATCGTCGCCGCGGCCTTTTTCCTCTTCCAGGCTCTCGGGAATTTCGTTGTGCCGGGCTTCGTCGCTGCCGGGCGTGGGGTGGCCGCTGCCTTTGCTCATCGCCTAGGCTCCCTCGTCCGGATCGATCGGCCGCTGCACCGCTTCCTCGATCGGCCGCGCATCGCCCTGGGGTGCGCGGCCTGCGCCGGCCATCGGATCGCCGTCATAATCCTCGCGCGGATTGCCGCCGCCGCCCGCGCCGGAACCGCTGCCATGCACTTCGCCGCTTTTGGGATCAAAGGTGGCGCGCTCCCCGTGCTCCACCGGATCGGGGCCGCTTGCCGCGTGCCGCTCGGGGCTGCCGCCGCCGCTTTGTTTCTCGTCGTCCTTCATGGGTCGCTCGATGCTCCTTCGCCGGAATGAACTCCCCGGCCCGCGCCGCCGTTCCGCCCGGCTCCCGCCCCGCGCATTTCGTCGCGGCGCCGCGCACCCTTTCCGGCTCCGGAAGCGTTCTCCCCCCGAAACCACCAAAGCCAGGAGCTAAGCTATGCTGAATCAAACCCATGACGTGACCGTCCTCAACAGCCTGATCGAGACGACCATCGACTCGGTCGACGGCTATCGCCGCTCGGCGCAGGAAGCGACCAACAGCCGCTTCAGCCAGGAATTCCTGCAGCGCGCGTCCGAGCGTGAGGAGGTCGTCTCCCAGCTTCGCCAGCAAGTGACCCAGCTTGGCGGCACAACCGAAGATGACGGCAGCCTGCTCGCCGCCGCCCACCGTGCCTTCCTGACCCTGCGCGACAAGGTCACCGGCACCGACGATGATGCGATCATCGCCGAAGTCGATCGCGGCGAGAGCTATCTCAACGCAAAGTGGGAAGCCGCTTTGTCTGACGGCGAACTGTCGCAGGACAGCCGCCAGCTCGTCCAGAAGCTCTACACGTCGGTCCGCGCCGGCCATGAGCGCTTCGAACGCGCCAACGACAGCACCGCCACGCTCTAAGGCGGCGACTCGGTTGAAGAAGAGGGCGCGCCTTCGGGTGCGCCCTTTTTGCGTGGGCACCGGAAGCTGAGTGCGACGCCGAGCGCAATCTTCTCCCGGCCGCTTCACGATCGAAAATCCTGCGATTGAACAACCCGGAGACGCCCTGATGCACCGCGACACCGAGCGCCGCCTGCTGCAAGGCGTGGTCCTGGCCGCCTGCATGGTTCCGCTGCTCGCCGGCGGTGCGGGGGTGACGCAGGGCCCGGCGATGCTTCGCGGCATCGATCCCGGCGGCGCATCGCTCGATCTCGACAGCCACTTCCGCTATCTGTCCGGGCTGCTGCTGGGCTTCGGTTTGGCCTTTCTCTCCTGCCTCCCCGCCATTGAAAAGCGCACGATGCTGTTCCGCGGCCTCGGGTTGATCGTGGTGGTCGGCGGCCTGGCCCGGCTTTATTCCGCTTTGGCACTGGGCTTCCCGGGTCCCGGCCACATCTTCGGCCTGGCGATGGAGCTCGGCACCGTCCCCGCCCTCGTCCTTTGGCAAGCGCGCATTGCGCGGCTTTATGCCCGGGATGCAGCCTCCCAAACGCGCTGAAGGGCCGCCCGGCTTTCACCGGACGGCCCTCCAGACATGGTCAGCGGCCGGATGCTCCAGCCCGGAAGACCCCGAAAGTTTTTAGGCTTTCTTCTCCCGAACGAGCGGAACCGACCTCACTGCTGAACCATGAGACATCGGATCACCTCCTTTCGCTTGTTGATGGCAAGGGGAGGATGAATCATCTCGATTCGCTGCGCAAGACTTGTTTTGATCTTTTTCGCCGTTAGTGTTTTCGGCTTCGCGCGCAGTTCCACACCGCTCGGTTTTCGGCTCTTCCGCTCCCGAAATATAGCTGTTATCAACCCTTTGCAGCCGGCCGTGGGAGCGCGGCGCGCTCCCACGCGGAGCCACTTTGGGGGATGAGCAAAATGAAAGTTTTTCGTGCCGCCGCACTGGCCGCGACCTTGGCGCTTGCCGCTTGCGGGCCCAAGCCCGTCGATGTCATTCAGCCGCTCTCGGCTTCGATCCGCAATGCCGCGGTGGTCGACCAGGTCGATGTCCGGCTAAGCTCGCTCGCGGCCGATCGAATGGAGAAATTCGAGGAAAAGGCGCGTGAGAAGCGCGTTTCCGAAGGCCTCGCGCCGGTTGATGCGACGGCGGAGCCAGCCAACGGCACGCCGCGGGACGAGTGGTCGACTCTGCCCTTCGCCCAGATGATGGAGCTGATGGTGAAGGACGTCACCCGGGACCGTGGGTTGACTTCGGGCCGGCCGCTCCGGATCGCGGTCGAGATCGACACCCTGAAGACGGCCAATGCCGGCATGACCATCCTGGCCGGGAGCAGCGATCAGCTTGCCGGCACGGTGCAGGTTCTTGACGCAGTCTCCGGCGAGAAACTCGGCGAGTTTTATGTCGACGTGATCAACGCCCACAGCGGCCTGCTCGGCCTGGCCATGCGCGGCGGCGGAGTGCGCGAGAAGCTGGCCAACGAGTTCGCCGGCCACATCGCCAAGCAGCTTTCTTCGAAGAAGAAGTAAGATGAAGCGTTCAGCCCTCGCCGTCGCGGCGGCCGCTCTGGCCGTGGCGGCCCCCGCCGCGGCAGCGCGCGTCGCCGATTACTCGCTCACCGAGGCGGAGTTCGAGGCGCTGGCCGGGAGGCTGGGAGTTGAGGGCTTCCGCGCGGCGCCGGCCAAAAGCGAGATCGACGTCGTCATCGAAGCCCCGGCGATCGATCACCGAACCCGGGTGCTCGGGATTTCCTGCACCGCCTGGAACGTCGACAATCCGATTTCGCAAATGATCACGCGAGCGATGAGCGCCTGGGACCGCGACGGGACGCTGTCTGCCCCGGCCGAGCCTCGGACGCTGATCACTGTGCGTCTCGACTCCGCTTCGTCGAACATGCGCTGCGTCCAGGTCAAGGAGTTGAAGGCGCGCTGCCTGTTGCGCGCTTCCCTTGCCGGATCCGCAACGCTCGAGAAGCCCGGGTCGCCACCGCGAACGGAGCCCATCCTCGTCGAGGTCGAGCAGGAGCAGAAGCTGGGTGGAATTTGCGGTGGCATGGCCAAGGGCACCAGCCTGCTTGGCCGAACCGCGAGCCTTGCGCTGATCGACCGGCTCCAGGCGATTTCCGCCGCCGACTGAGTTCAGCCGCGGCACTCGTCGATTACCCGCGCCGGCTCCGGCCAGGTCGGAACGGTCAGTGCCGGAAGCGCTTCCGCCTCGACCGAGAAGCGTCCGCGGCTGAACACGATCTGGTCGAGGAACGGGTCCGAGGCCGACAGCACGACGCCATTTGCCCCAGCGGAAAGCGTGCGCGCGCCGAATGAGGTGCGGATTACCAGCGCCCCCGCCGCGCCCTGCCGGTTAAGCACCACGCGCCGCCCGGCACGATCGCACCGCATTGTGAATGCCGCGTAGGAGGCGCTCGGCCCGTCCTCGCGATAGGTCCACTCGCCGGGAGTGAGCGCCATGTCCTCCCAGCCGACCTGCGGCTCCGGCTGGCGGGGCACCGGCGTGGGACGCGGCAGCGGTGCGCTGCGCAGGGTCGGCGGCACTTGCGGCTCCGGGCCGGTCTTGGTCGCGCAGGAGGCGGTGATCGTCATCACCCCCATCATTGCCGCCGCCCGGATCGTTCTCATGCCGTCAGCTCTCCGCCAAATCGTTCGGAACACGCCCAAGCACGAAGGCACGCTCCCGGCCAAGCGAAAAGCCGACTGCCTGTGCTTTTGCGGCGACGCCGCGCGCTGCCACACAAGCGCCTTATTCACGACCTGTTCAATGCGGCGCGCCTATGCCACTCGGGTACAGCGTGAAAAGTCGAGTAGCATGATCACCAAAGCCCTCCTCGCTCTTGCCCTTGCCGGCACCAGCCTCGCCGCCGCGGCGCCCGCCGACGCGCGGCCGCGCAGCCGTGAGCAGGACGAGGCATTCAAGGCGACACGCGACGGCCGCTTCCTCCCCTTGCGCGCGATCGAGGCGCGGATCGTGCCTCAGATGCGCGGCTTCACCTATCTCGGCCCGGAGCTTGATTACGGCGCCGGCCGCTACCGCCTCAAGTTCATGCGGGGCGCGCAGATGGTGTGGATCGACATCGACGCCCGCAGCGGCCAGGTGATCGGCCGCTCCGGCTTCTGACGCGCCGCCGCCTTCGGAGCGGGCACCGCCTATTTTTCCATGCTTTCGGGGATGAAACCAATTGGCAGCGGCGCCGGTTTGGGGCGATAGACTGTGCCGCTGCACGCAAAAGGGGATGAAATCATGCGGGTTCTGATCGTCGAGGACGAGCCCAATCTGGGCCGGCAGCTCCGCGCGACTCTGGAAGGCGCCGGCTATGCCGTGGATCTCGCCACGGACGGCGAGGATGGCCATTATCTCGGCTCCACCGAAAGCTACGACGCGATCATCCTCGATCTCGGCCTCCCCGAAGTGGATGGTCTCACCGTGCTGGACCGCTGGCGCAAGGACGGCATGGCTGTTCCCGTGCTCGTCCTCACCGCCCGCGACAGCTGGTCGGACAAGGTCGCCGGGCTTGATGCGGGCGCCGACGATTACCTCGCCAAGCCGTTCCAGACGGAGGAGCTGATCGCCCGCCTGCGCGCCCTTATCCGCCGCGCCTCGGGCAATTCTTCGTCCGAGCTTACCGCGGGCGACGTGCGCCTCGACACCCGCTCGGGCAAGGTGACGCTGGACGGCGAGCCGGTGAAACTCACCGCGCAGGAGTATAAGCTCCTTTCCTACCTCATGCACCACAAGGGCAAGGTCGTCTCCCGCACCGAGCTGATCGAGCATATCTACGACCAGGATTTCGACCGCGATTCGAACACCATCGAAGTGTTCGTTACCCGCATCCGCAAGAAGCTCGGCCCCGACGTCATCACCACCATCCGCGGCCTCGGCTACTCGCTGGAAGAGCCGAGGGCTTGAGCGGCATGCGGCGGCCCAATGTCTGACGGGCCCCGCCGCCGATGAGGCTTGCCCGCCTTTTCGTCCGTTCCGCGCGCAGCACGGGCTCGCTGACCCGGCGCATCATCGTCGTGTCGGCGGTGTGGATCGCCTTGCTGCTCGGCGGCGGCGGCTATGCACTCGATCGGGTGCTGACCGGCGCCGTCACCGGAAATTTCGACAGCGGCCTCGAATATGTGCTGAACGCCCTGCTCGCGTCGGCCGAGATCGGGCCGGAAGGGGAGGTCAATCTTAACCGCCCCCCGGCGGATCAGCGGTTCCTTGAAGCCGATTCGGGTGTTTATTTCCAGATCACCGCGGTCGACCGCAAGCCGCAGCCAGGCGTCGATCCCGCCGATCTGGACATGTCTTCCCGCTCGCTGTGGACCCGCCGCCTGCAGCTTCGCCAGAACCACAGGGATAACGCGCTCCACGTTTACGACAGCACGGAATTTCCCAACGAAACCCTGCGCGTGGTCGAGCGGGACGTGCAGATCCCGGGCTCTCCGTGGCGCTGGCGCTTCCAGGTTGCCCAGGAACGCAGCATCCTCGACGAGCAGATTTCCGTCCTGCGCAAGACGCTGACCCGCTCCTTCGCCATTTTGGGAGTCGGCCTGTTCATCCTCGCGGTGCTTCAGGCGATCTACGGCCTGTGGCCGCTGCGCCGGGTGCAAAAGGCGATCGCCTCGATCCGCTCGGGCGAGCGCTCGCGGATCGACGAAAGCTTTCCGCGCGAGATCGAGCCGCTCAAGGAGGAGTTGAACGCCCTCCTCGCCCACAACGAGAACCAGGCCGAGGAAGCGCGACGCCACGCGGGCAATCTTGCCCACGCGCTCAAGACGCCGCTTACCGTCATCACCAACGCCGCCACCGCACATGACCCGGATCTCGCCGATCTGGTCTGCCGTGAGGCGACCACCATGCGCCGTCAGGTCGATCACCACCTCGCCCGCGCCCGCGCCATTGGCCGCCGCTCCTCCGCCCAGGCGCGTTCGGACATCTGGCCTTCGCTCGAATCCGTCGAACGCGCGGTCAGCCGACTCTACGAGAACGTTACGGTGGACCTTGCCGGCGACAAAAAAGCCTCCGTGCGCGTCGAGCGCCAGGACCTCGACGAAATGCTCGGCAACCTCATCGAGAACGCCGCGAAATATGGCGGCAGCCGGGTGTTCGTGACGGTGAACACCACACCCAAATGCGTTGAGCTCGAGATCGAGGACGATGGCGCCGGCATCCCCGAGGAGGAGCGGGTCACGATCTTCGACCGCGGCGCCCGCCTCGACACCGGCAAGCCCGGCACCGGCCTCGGCCTCGCGATCGTGCGGGATGTGGCGGAGATTTACGGCGGCTCGATCGTGCTGGAGGAGAGCGAGGATCTGGGGGGATTGCTGGCGCGGCTGAAGCTTCCGCTGTGCGGCTAGGGGCTGTACCACCCCCTCCCGTCATTCCCGCGAAAGCGGGAATCCCGCTTC
>DASWMM010000113.1:0-2148 GCA_036399755.1 Allosphingosinicella sp. | reverse complement strand
CGAAGAAGAAGCGGTCGATCTCTACCGTCTTCTTCGCAAGCGCGGTTTCGAGCGCAACCAGAAAGGCGCTGTCCCGCTCATGCTCGGTCGGCTGGATGCCGAGGCGCCAGAAGAGTTGGCGGACGAGTGCGCGCTGGAAGGTGTCCGGGAAAGTCTCCAGCGACGGCTGCAGCGCCTCAACCGTGGAGATCGAGGTCAGCGCGCGGGCGAGCTGCACCGAGTTCCAGTGGATCGCCTCGGGCTGCCGGCCAAAGGCATAAAGACCTGAATGGTCGAAATAGGCCGCGGTAAATGCGCCGTCCCACAGCGGAGTCCAGCGCCACGGGCCGTAATCGAAGCTCTGGGCGGTGATCGCGATGTTGTCAGTGTTCAGCACGCCGTGGACGAAGCCGGCGGTGATATAGGACGCCGCAAGCTGCGCCGCCGCCGGTACGAACCGTTCGAGCAGGCGCGCACCGGGGTCCTCGCCCGGTCCCTCGTCATAATAATGCTGGAGGCAGTAACCAGCGAGGGTACGCATCTCCTCCGCCTGCTCGAAATATTGCAGGCGCTGAAAGGTGCCGATGCGGATGTGGCTGTGCTGCAGCCGCACCAGCACGGCGGCGCGGGTCGGGGAGGGCTCGTCGCCCCGCTCCAGCGCCTCGCCGGTCTCGATCAGCGAGAAGGTCTTGGAGGTCTCGACGCCGAGCGCTTCCAGCATTTCGGTGGCAAGCACCTCACGCACCCCGCCCTTCAGCGTCAGCCGCCCGTCGCCGAAGCGGCTGTATGGGGTCTGCCCCGAACCCTTGGTGCCGAGATCGAGCAGCCGCCCCGCGCCGTCGCGAAGCTGCGCGAACAGGAAGCCGCGCCCGTCGCCGATGTCGGGATTGTAGGATCGGAACTGGTGGCCATGATACCGCAGGGCCAGCGGCTGGGGCAGGTTGTCCGTCATCGGGGCGAACCGGCCGAAGTGGCGCACCCACTCCTCCTCGCTTAGTCCGTCCAGTCCTACGGCAGGCGCCCACCGGTCATTGCGGAAGCGCAGGATCGTTTGCGGGAAATCGGCCGCTTCGACCGGATCGTAGAACGCCTCGCCAAGCGACAGGATCGCGGTTTCGGGCGTGTAAGTGGCGGGTTGCGGGAGCGTCGGCATCGGTGAATAGGGGCCTTGATTGATCTGGGGAGAAAGCATGGCGGCGTGGTCCGAGGGTTATTGGTCGTCGAGCGACGGCCTCCGGCTCCACTTTCGCGATTACCCCGGCGATCCGTCGCGCCCGCCGATCGTCTGCATCCCCGGGCTGACGCGTAACGCCCGCGACTTCGAAGGGGTTGCGGAGCGACTCGCCGGACGTTGGCGGGTGATCTGCGTCGACCTGCGCGGCCGCGGCCAAAGCGAGCACGCCAAGGATCCGATGAGCTACGTGCCGCCGCGCTACGCCGACGACATGGAGGCGCTGTTCGCCGAGCACGGCCTCTCCCGTTTCGTCCTGTTCGGCACCTCCTTGGGCGGCATCGTCACCATGCTGCTTGCCCAGCGCAGCGCCTCGCGGATCGCGGGCGCGGTGATCAACGACATTGGCCCGGTGCTCGAAGCACGCGGGCTCGACAAGATCCGCGGCTATGTCGGCCGCTCACTCAACTGGCCGACCTGGCTCCACGCCGCCCGCGCTATCGCCGAAGCGCAGGGCGACCGCTATCCCGACTACAAGATCGAGCATTGGATCGCCTACGCCAAGCGCTTGTGCAAGCTCACGCCCAACGGCCGGGTCGTGTTCGACTACGATATGCGGATCGCCGAGCCCTTCAAGGTGCCTGGGGGCGAGGCGGGGTTCGACATGTGGGAAGCCTGGCGCGGCCTGGCCGCCGTTCCCACCCTGCTCCTGCGCGGCGAGCTCTCCGATCTGCTGAGCGAGGAGACGGAGCGGCGGATGAAGGCGGAGGTTCCCGCGCTTGAAACGGTCACCGTGCCCCGCGTCGGCCACGCTCCTACGCTTGATGAGCCGGATGCGGCGGACGCGATCGAAGCCTTCCTGGCGCGGCTTGAGGCGGGCGGCGCTTAAGCGGCGCGTGCCGGGCTGAGGCAGCGGATGATCTCCGGCACCTGCTCGGCCGGAATGGCGGGCGAGTAGAGGTGGCCCTGCCCGTAGTGACATCCCTTGCCGGTCAGCC
>DASWMM010000112.1:0-9947 GCA_036399755.1 Allosphingosinicella sp. | reverse complement strand
TCAGCGAAACCGAAATCCTGATCGAGGACACCTATTACTCAACCGATCCCGCCCTTGACGCCGCGCGCCTGCGCGCCCGCATCGGCGACTATCTCGAAGCCGCCGGCTGGCAGCCCGCGTCCCTGATCGGGGAGGAAGCCGGCGTCCTCCCCGTCGTCCTCTCCGGAGACGCCGCCGCCTTCTGGCCCGGCGACGCAGCGCCGGTCGCCCGCTTGGGCCTGCGCGGCGGCTTCTTCCACCCCACCACCGGCTATTCCCTCCCCGACGCCCTTGCCAACGCCGCGCTCCTCGCCGGGCAGAGCGACCTCTCCGGCGCCGCCCTCTTCCACCTGTTCAAAACCCGCTCCGCAGCCCTGTGGAGCGACAGAGGCTTTTACCGAATGCTCAACCGAATGCTGTTCGGCGCCGCGCCCCCGCACGAGCGCTACCGCGTGCTCGAACATTTTTACCGCCTGCCGCCGGCCACCATCGGCCGCTTCTACGCCGGCCGTTCCACCCTGTTCGACAAGGCCCGGATCCTGTCCGGCAAGCCGCCCGTTCCCGTCGGCCCGGCGCTCGCCGCCGCCCGCGGAAAGGTCGCGGCATGAGCAAGCGCGCGGCCATCATCGGCTCCGGCTTCGGCGGTCTCGCCCTCGCAATCCGCCTGCAATCCGCCGGCATCTCCACAACGATCCTCGAAGCCCGCGACAAGCCCGGCGGCCGCGCTTACTTCTGGGAGAAGGAAGGCCACGTCTTCGACGCCGGCCCTACCGTGATCACCGATCCCGACTGCCTCAAGGACCTCTGGAACCTCAGCGGCGCCGATATGGCCGCCGACGTCGAGCTGATGCCGGTCACGCCCTTCTACCGCCTGTCCTGGCCGGACGGGACGGTGTTCGATTACACCAACGATGACGCGCTTCTCAACGCGCAGATCCACGCGCTCGAGCCCGGCGATGTCGCGGGATATCGCCGCTTTCTCACCTACTCCGCCGGCGTCTTCCACGAAGGCTATGAAAAGCTCGGCGCGGTTCCCTTCCTCGACTTCAAGTCGATGCTCACCGCCGCGCCCGCACTCGCCCGCTACCAGGCCTGGCGCTCGGTGTACTCGATCGTCTCGAGCTTCGTGAAAAACGAGAAACTGCGGGAAGCGCTCTCCTTTCACACCCTGCTGGTCGGCGGTAACCCGATGACCACCAGCGCAATCTACGCGCTGATCCACAAGCTGGAGCGCGACGGCGGCGTCTGGTTCGCCAAGGGCGGCACCAACGCGCTTGTCCGCGGCATGGTCACCCATTTCGAACGGCTCGGCGGCACCATCCGCCTGGACGATCCCGTGGAGGCAATCCGCGAGGGTGCCCAGGGCCAGCTCGAAGTCGCCACCGCCAAGGGCTGGAGCGGCCGCTTCGACGCGGTCGCGTCCAACGGCGATGTCGTGCGTACCTACGACATGCTCGAAGGATCACGCGGCAAGAAGGCGGCGGCGGCGTTGCGCAGGAAGCGCTTCTCGCCCTCGCTGTTCGTTCTCCATTTCGGCACCGAAGGCGACTGGCCGGACGTGCCGCACCACTCCATTCTGTTCGGCCCGCGGTACAAGGGGCTGCTCAACGACATTTACAAAGGCAGCGGCCTGGCCGACGATCCGTCCATCTACCTCCACCACCCGACGATCACCGACCCGGCCATGGCCCCGCCGGGCTGCTCGACGCTCTACGCGCTTGCCCCGGTCCCGCATCTCGGCCGATCGAAGTTCGATTGGGAAAAGGAAGGCCCCGCTTATGCCGAGCGCATCCTGGGGATCGTCGAGCAGCGGGTGATGCCCGGCCTTCGCGCCCGCATCCGCACCCAGTTCTATTACACCCCGCAGGACTTCAACACCGACCTGCGCTCGCACTTGGGCTCGGCCTTCAGCCTCGAACCGTTGCTCACCCAAAGCGCTTACTTCCGCGTGCACAACCGCGACGACAAGATCCCGAACCTCTACTTCACCGGCGCCGGCACCCATCCCGGCGCGGGCATCCCCGGCGTGGTCGGCAGCGCCAAGGCGACCGCCGGCCTGATGATCGAGGACCTGCTCGGCTGATGGCGAGCGCCGCGCCCCTCGACCGCGAAGCGTTGGTCGCCGCCGCCGGCGAGACGATCCGCAACGGCTCCAAAAGCTTCCACGCCGCAAGCCGCCTGTTCGACCGCCAGGCCCGCGAGCGCGCCTGGCTGCTCTACAGCTGGTGCCGCCACTGCGACGACGTCTGCGACGGCCAGAGCCTCGGCGGCGCCGCAACCGGCGGCTCCGGCGCCGACCGGGTCGAGAAGCTCGAGGACCTCACCCGCCGCACGCTTGCGGGCGAGAGGGTAGGGGAGCTCCCCTTCGATGCCCTCGGCCAGGTCATGGCCGAATGCCCGATCCCGCACGCCTTCGTGTTCGATCACCTCAAGGGCTTCGCGCTCGACGCCCAGGGCTGGCGGCCGCAGGACGAAGCCGACCTCACCACTTACTCCTACCACGTCGCCGGCGCCGTCGGCTGCATGATGGCGGTGGCGATGGGCGTTCCCGCCGACGACGAGGACACCCTCCACCGCGCCTCCGATCTCGGCATCGCCTTCCAGCTCTCCAACATCGCCCGCGACGTCCGCGAGGATCACACCGCCGGGCGCTGCTACCTGCCCACCGAATGGCTCGACGAATACGGCCTCGATCCCGCCGACCCCCTCCGCCCCCAAACCCGCGAAGGCCTGGTGCGCCTCGTCCGCCGCATGGTCGACATGGCCGACGCCTATGAAAGCTCGGCGCTGACCGGCGTCCGCAAGCTCCCCTTCCGCTCGCGCTGGGCGATCCTGGCGGCCGCCGGCATCTACGGCGGCATCGGACGGAAGGTCGCCGCGCTCGGCGCCAACGCCTGGGACGAGCGGGTGGTGATCCGCCGCCGCCGCAAGCTCCTCACCATCGTCTCCGCCTTCGGGGGCGCGCTCGCGGCCTGAATGTCTGCCCTTGTTCTGCGACTGCGCCCTGCTAGCGTCCGTGCATGAACGGACTCCGCCGCTCCCTGGCCTGCCTGCTCGTCGCACTGCTTGCGGGCTGTGCTCCGGCGTCCGCACCGCCGGGCGGCCAGTTCACCTCGCCGCCGGCCGCAACTGGCGCAACGAAGACCACCCTTGTGGACGCGCCAACCGGGCCGCCGGAGCTTGCTTCTCCAGGTATTCGGATGAAAATTTCAAGTTGGGGGAAGCTCGTCGCTTCTTTCAACGCGAACGCGGCTGGGGACATAGAATATCGGGAGTCGTCCGGGTCTGAAATGTACGAGTACGACGTCAACATCAAACGGTTCAACGTCGGGGCTCGGGGGTTCTCCCGGCTTCAGGACATGGCGATCTCTATCGCAGAGCGCGTGCCGGCCGGAGGAGAAATAGAGTGCGGCGTCGTACCCACCGACCAACCCTACGGTCTGTTCGAGTGGAATCTTGGCCGCGGAAGTAAGTCTCTTTCCATCCGCTACGGTTGCCAGACCGAAGAAGGCAGGCAGATCCATAGGATGGTAGACGAACTCGAAAAGGTTGTCGTCGACTGGGCCGCCCGACACCCGATAGGTGAGGTCGAGCAGGTTCGCCGCCCAGGTTAACCTCGCCACGCCCGCCAACAAATTGCAGGGAGCGATATCACTGGTCCACTACCGGCATTTCGTTGTCATCGCGCCGCCGCTGACCGGCCACTACAAGCCGCTTGCGGCGCTGGCGCGGACGTTGACCGAGCGCGGCCACCGAGTCACCTTCGTTCACCACGCCGGCGCCGCGCCGCTCGCCGCCTCGCTTGGCCTGGGCTTCCAGGCGCTGCCAGGGAGGAGCGGCGGTAAGCTCGGCCTGTCCGGCGTCGGCGGGACGGTCAAGGAGATGGCGCGGCAGACCGAACTTCTCTGCCGGGAGGGGCCCGCTGTGCTGCGCGAGATCGGCGCCGGAGCAATCCTCGCCGATCAGCTTGAAGCCGCAGGAGGGCTCCTCGCCGAGCATTTGCGCTTGCCGTTCGCAACCGTGGCCTGCGCTCTGCCGATCAACCGCGAGCCTGCTGTGCCGCCGCCTTATCTCGACTGGCCGTTCGACCGCTCGGAGAAGGGCCTGAACCGCAACCGGGGCGGCTACCGCATCGCCGATCTGCTGATGCGCCGGATCGGAAGCACCATTCGCCGTGAAGCGCTGAACCTCGGTCTGCGCCCAAGGCGCTTGCTGGAGGACTGCTTCTCACCGACGCTTCAGCTCGCCCAGGCCGTGCCCGGGATCGACTTCCCACGCTCCGAGCTTCCGCCGAGCTTCCACTATCTCGGCCCGTTCCGTTACGCGGCGAGCGAAAGCTTCGAGCTTCCGCAGGACGATGGCAGCCCGCTTGTCTATTGCTCGTTCGGCACGCTGCAGGGCTCGCGCATCCGCCTGTTCGAGCGGGTCGCCGCCGCCTGCGCCAATCTCGGCCTGCGCCTCGTCCTCACCCATTGCGGGCGCCTTACGCCGGACCAGGCGGCGCGGCTGCCCGGCGACCCGATGGTGCGCGATTTCCTGCCGCAGGAGCAGGTGCTGAAACGCGCCGACCTCGTCGTCACCCATGCCGGCTTCAACACCGTTCTCGAGACCCTGAACGAGGGCCTGCCGATGGTCGCCCTTCCGCTCGCGTTCGATCAGCCCGCCGTGGCGGCGCGGGTCGCCAGGGCAGGGGTAGGCAGGGTGGTGAAACCCAATCTCGCCAGCCGCCGAGTGCTCGAACAGGCGATCTCGGACATGCTCAACCAGCCCTCGTACCGCGCTCGGGCGGGAGTCATCGCGCAGGAAATCGCCAACGCCGGCGGCGTCGCCCGCGCCGCCGACCTTATCGAGGCGCGGCTGGTTTAAGGCCGTCCCGGCGCTCGTCGGGCAGCTTCCACCATGGCACGTGCGGCGCGCGGTGATGCTCGTGGTGATAGCCGAAGTGGAAGCAGGTCATGAGCGACAGCAGCCAGCCATAGCCGTTGCTCCGCGCCCGGTGCCGGTCCGCGAAATCCTCCTCGTCCAGCCGGTGCGGCAAAAAGGTGCCGAACAGGAAGAGCTGGAACGAGGACAGGATCGCCGGAAGCGCCCAGAACAATAGCAGGTTCGGGTAGGAGGCGCCGAGCAGGAACACGTAGGCGCCGACCAACGCCGTCAGCACCAGCAGCTCCCGAACCCCGAAATACTGCCGGAAGAAGGCAATATACCAGCGCGCGAAGGAGCGGGGATGCGGCTCGTGATAATCCGGGTCGTCGCCGGTGCCGGGCGCCTTGTGATGGGCGAAATGCTTGGGCAGCAGCCGGTCGAACGAGAAGCCGGAGTAGAGCGCCAACGCGATCCGCCCCACCCAGCGGTTGAGCCTCGGCCTCCCCGGCGCAAGCGAGCCGTGCATGCAATCGTGGGCGACGATGAACAGCCCCACGTCGAGCCAGCACAAGGCCAGCACCAGCAAGGGCGCCGTCCACAGCCCGGCGCCGCCCAGCGGGTGAAAGAAAACCGCATAGATATGCAGCGCCACGAATGCGGCGGCGATCGCGCCCGCCAGCGTCAGCCCCGTCGCCGTCTGCCTGGCGCGCGTGCTCACTTCGCCCGCCCGGCGCGCAGTTCGTCGCGCAGCTTGTCGAGCGGCGGCGCGTACAGAAAGCCGAACGACACCGCGCCCTCCCGCTCGCCAACCGCATGGTGCATCCGGTGCGCCTGGACGAGGCGCTTGAGATACCCCCGCCGCGGCACCTTCACGAATGGGATCCTCCGGTGGACCAGCCCGTCATGCACCAGCATGTAGAGCAAACCGTACAGCCCAAGCCCGGCGCCCGCCCACCACAGCAAGGGCCAGCGCGACGCGGCGACGGTAAACAGCAGCAGGCTCAACCCCGCGAACACGACAGCGTAAAGGTCGTTCTTCTCGAACCACCCGTCGCGCGGGCTGTGGTGCGAGCGGTGCCAGCCCCAGCCCCAGCCGTGCATCACATATTTATGCACCCACCAGGCAAGCCCCTCCATCGCGGCGGCGCTGGCCAGCATCACGAGCAGGGGAGGGAGCCAATCGGGCATGGCTGCCCCTCTACGCCCCTCCCGGCGCTCGATAAACCCGGCATTCGGGCGGTATTCCGCTTTCACATCAGTGTCATCAAAGCGCTGCACCTTGGGCGTCGAAACCGGTTAAAGACGTCTGGACCCTTATGTCGAAGACCCGCCTCCTCCTGATCGAAGACGACGACGCGCTCGCTTTATTGCTGCGCTACAGCTTCGAACGGGAAGGGTTCGAGGTCACCCACACGGCCAGCGGCGAGGAAGCCCTGCTCCTCGCCACCGAAGTCGGTCCGGACATCGTCCTCCTCGACTGGATGCTGGAGGAACTGTCGGGCATCGAAGTGTGCCGCCGCCTGCGCCGGATGGATGAAACGGCCAACATCCCCATCATCATGCTCAGCGCCCGCGCCGAAGAGGCCGATCGCGTCCGCGGACTCGAGACCGGCGCCGACGACTACATCACCAAACCCTTCAGCCCCCTTGAGCTAATAGCGCGGGTGAAAGCCGTGCTCCGCCGCGTCCGCCCCGCGCTCGCCGGCGCAAGCTTGAGCTACGACGACCTGGAACTCGACATGACCACCCACAAGGTGCGCCGCGCCGGCAAGTCCGTCGCCATCGGCCCCACCGAGTTCAAGCTGCTCCGCCACTTCCTCGAACATCCCGGCCGGGTCTTCTCGCGCGAGCGGCTGCTCGACGCCGTCTGGGGCCGCGACAGCGTGATCGAGACTCGCACGGTCGACGTCCACATCCGCCGCCTGCGCAAGGCGATCAACGTCGACGGCACCAAGGACATCATCCGCACCGTCCGCTCCGCCGGCTACGCCCTCGACGCGGAAGCGTAGGCAGCACCAGTTCCTCCCTGCCGCGAAGCGGTGGGGAGGGGGACCACCCGAAGGGTGGTGGAGGGGTATCTTCCCTAAGGCTGGAGGGTTCCAGCCCGATCCACAAACCCCGGCGCCAGCTACCCCTCCACCATGCTTCGCATGGTCCCCCACCCCATTTGCTCCGCAAACAGGGAGGACTCATGACAACCACATGACAAACGAATTACAATTCTAAGTAACACCAAGATAAGATCCACAACCACCGCCCAACCTGTAACAGAAGCGCCACCGAATCCCCCTAACTCCCGATTCGAACGGAGCGACTCGGCCACCAAAAAGCCGGGCGCACCATCCGAACACTTATCAGGGGGCTCCCATGGCCAAGCTGCGCACTCTTCTTCTGCTTACCTCCACCGTTCTTGCGCTCACCGCCTGCGGGCCGGACGATGTCGCCTCCCCGGGCGAAGGCGGCTTCGGCAATGGCGGCAACACCGGCGCCACCCCGCCGCCGCCGCCGCCTCCGCCCCCCGCCGCCAACACCCCCGCGGCAAGCTGCCCCGGCGGCACCGCCGACCGCGGCGTCCTCGCCAACCGCCGCAATTGCGAAATCTCCGGCACGATCACCGGCCAGCGCTTGATCCAGAATCTGCCGGGCGTGATCTATTCGCTCGCCGGCCGGGTCCAGGTCGGCACCGACGCCGGCGGCGACCCCGGCAACCCGCTTCCCGGCGCCCAGACCGGGCAGCTCACCATCGATCCGGGCGTCACCCTGTTCGGCTCGGGCGGCCTCGATTTCCTGATCGTCAACCGCGGCTCGCAGATCTTCGCCGAAGGCACCGCCAACAGCCCGATCGTGTTCACCAGCCGCCAGAACATCGAAGGCACCGCCACCGACAACTCCATCGGCCAGTTCGGCGGAGTCGTGATCCTCGGCCGCGCGCCCATTCAGCGCTGCAACCAGCCCAACGTCGCCGGCGGCAGCGTCAACTGCCAGTCGCAGGTCGAAGGCACCACCGGCCTCTACGGCGGCGCCTCGTCCGCCGACAACAGCGGCCGCATCCGCTACGTGCAGATTCGCTACCCCGGTTTCGAAGTTTCCGCAGGCAACGAGCTCAACGGGATCACCCTGGCCGGCGTCGGCAACGGCACCACCTTCGACCACATCCAGGTCCACAACAGCTCGGACGACGGCATCGAATGGTTCGGCGGCACCGTTAATGGCCGTTATATCGTCATCACCGGCGCCGACGACGACAGCCTCGACACCGATTTCGGCTACAAGGGCGCCAACCAGTTCGTGATCGTCAACCAACGCAGCACCGGCGGCGATCGCATCGTCGAGGCGGACACGCCCGGCAACGGCAATTCGACGCCGCGTTCCTACCCGAAGTTCGCCAACGTGACGGCGATCAGCCGCCGCACCCCGGACGCGCTGCTGCTGCGCGGCGGCACCGACTTTGCCGTCCTGAACAGCGTCGTCACCGGTTCGCCCACCTGTCTCGACATCGATGAGGCGGTGACGGTGCAACCCGCCAACGCCGCTCTCGACGAGGTCGGTCCCCCGGTGTTCCGCTCCACCTTATTCTCCTGCGCCACGCCGTTCCGCGACGAAGCCGACGTCACCGCCGCCGAGATCGCAGCGATCTTCAACACGGCCGGCAACGGCAACGTCTCGAACGGCACCTCGACCCTGGCCGACATCTTCGTCAACGGCGCGAACGAGAATGCGGTGGCCGCGGCCAGCATCACCAGCTTCTCCAGCTTCTTCCAGAACGCCGGCTACATCGGCGCGGTGCGGAGCAGCGACCTCTGGTTCCAGGGCTGGACCTGCGGCCTCGGCTTCGGAACCCCGGCCTGCACGGCGCTGCCCACCAGCTAAGGCCCCGCCGCCGATTGAAAGGGGAGGCGGCGGCTCGAACCGGCGCCTCCCCCTATCCCGAACAGCCTGAATAACACCGGGGGGCACCCACATGAATCGCCGAACCGCCTTTGGGAGCCTGCTCCTTCTCTCCACTTCCCTGATCCCCGCCGCCGCACTGGCGCAGGGCGCCGGCGGCCCGCCGGTGCAGTCGACTCCCGGCGCGGCTGATACCGGCACGGCTGCGCCTTCCGAAGAGGACGCGGAGGCCGAGGAGCAGGTCGAGATCTCCGGCCCCGGCGCCTCCCAATCGGAGGATTCGGGCGAAATCGTCATCACCGCCCGCAACATTCCCAACGTCATCCGCGCGACGCCCGAAGTGGTCTCCGTCCTGTCCAGTGCCGACATCGCCCGCACCGGCGAAGGCGACATTGCCGGCGCGCTGAGCCGAGTCACCGGCCTCAGCGTCGTCGGCGGCCGCTTCGTCTACGTCCGCGGCCTTGGCGAGCGTTACTCGCTGGCCCTGCTCAACGGCTCCCCCTTGCCGTCGCCGGAGCCGCTGCGCCGGGTCGTGCCGCTCGACATTTTCCCGACCAGCATCATCGCCAGTTCGGTGGTTCAGAAGAGCTATTCGGTCGCTTACCCGGGCGAGTTCGGCGGCGGCGTCATCAATCTCACCACCAAGTCGGAAGTCGAAGAGCCGTTCCTGTCCGTGGGCATCAGCACCGGCGGCGACACCGAAACCGCTTTCCAGCCGGCGTACGGTTATTATGGCAGCAAGACCGATTTCACCGGTTTCGACGACGGCACCCGCACGCTGCCGCGCGCCTTCCGCCAGGCCTTGGACAGCGGCAAGCTGATCGCGGTCGGCCCGAATTTCAGCCGCAGCCAGCTTCAGGGCCTTACCGCCAGCCTCAGCAATGCGCCCACCACGCTGATCCAGCGCTTCGATGCACCGGCCAATGTCGGGATCAGCCTCACCGGCGGCACCAACCATTCGGTTCCCGGCGGCGGGCAGGAGCTGAGCGTGCTGTTCGCCGCCTCTTATTCCAGCAGCTGGGAAACCCGCGGCGGCCTCCAGCAGATTGCCGCCGGCATTACCCCGGTGGGCGGCGAGGATACGCTTCAGCCCGACGTCGATTACCGCTTCTTTTCCACCGAGAACCGCATCCTGGTGAACGGCCTGGTCGGCTTCAACTTCAAGTTCGGCGAGCACCAGCTCAAGTGGACCAACCTCTTCATCCGCGACACCT
>DASWMM010000111.1:0-10794 GCA_036399755.1 Allosphingosinicella sp. | reverse complement strand
ATCGGCATGACCGCCGACGCGCTGAAGTCGACGAACTTCGAACCCTCCCGCCTCGAGCTCGAGATCACCGAATCGGTGCTGCTCAACGACGAGGGATGGGTCGGCGCGATGCTCGACCGGCTGACCAAAATGGGCGTCAGGATCGTGATGGACGATTTCGGCACCGGCTATTCGAGCCTCAGCTACCTGCGCTCGCTTCCGTTCACCAAGATTAAGATCGACCGTTCGTTCATTGCCGATCTTTCCGAGGGAACCCAGTCCCTGGCGATCGTCCAGGCCACCATCCAGCTTTCCGAAAAGCTCGGCATGAAGACCACGGCCGAGGGCGTTGAGACTGCCGAACAGTTCGAGATCCTCGCCGCCGAAGGCTGCACGCAGGTGCAGGGGTTCCATATCAGCAGGCCGATCCCCGCCGCCGACGTTGCCGCCCTGCTCGACCAGCTCAATCCGCCCCAGCGTTCCCTGCTGGTGGCGTAAACCGTCTTATAAAGGCGATCCGGCGGGCGCCAAGGCGGCGGCGATCGCCGCGTGGAGATCGGCCTGCTTGATCGGCTTTGCGACATGGGCGTTCATGCCCACGGCCCGGAACTCGCGCACCTGCTCGGGGAGCACGTTGGCGGTCATTGCGATGATCGGCACCAGGCCCTTCTGGCCGCTCATTTCGCGGATGCGGCGGGTCGCGGTGATGCCGTCCATGCGGGGCATCTGCACGTCCATCAGGATCAGGTCGAAATCCTCCTGCGCCACCGCCTTGAGCGCTTCCAGCCCGTCGCCCGCGATACGCACACTGTGGCCGGCCCGCATCAGGATGGCCTCGGCGAGCTCCTGGTTGAACGGCACATCCTCGACCAGCAGGATCTTCGCGGGCCGCGCTGCGGAGGGTGCGGCGGTTAACGACGGTGAGACCGCCGCGGCAGCGGCGGTGGCCGGCGCCGAGGCATGCGGCAGATCGACCTCGAACCAGAATGTCGATCCCATGCCCTCGGTGCTGAACACGCCGATATGGCCGTCCATCAGTTCCACCAGGCTCTTGCTGATCGCCAGGCCGAGGCCGGTGCCGCCATATTCGCGGCTCACCGACGCGTCCGCCTGGGAAAACTTCTTGAACAAGCGGTGCTGCCTGTCCGTGGGGATGCCGGGGCCGGTGTCGATCACCGAAAAGCGCAGCCGGTCCATGCCGTTGGCGGTGAGGATCCGCTTCACCTCCATCTTGATGGAGCCCGAAGCCGTGAACTTGAGCGCGTTGTTGAGGAGGTTGAGCAGCACCTGCCGCAACCGCCCCTCGTCTCCCAGGTGATATGTCGCCGCCTCGGGATCGACCCAGGTGTTGAGCTGCAGCCCCTTCGCCTCCGCCACGGTGCGGATGATTGAAGTGCTGTTGTCGACCAAAGCTTCCAGCGCAAACGGCCGGAGATCGAGCTCGACCTTGCCGGCGTCGAGCTTGGACAGGTTCAGGATGTCATCGACGATGGTCATCAGCAGACTGCCGGATTTCTGCACAAGGCCAAGCTGGTGGCGCTTGCGATCATCCAGAGACGGATCTTCGAGCAGCAGGTCGGTGAAGCCGATGATGCTGTTCAACGGCGTGCGCACTTCGTGGCTCATGTTGGCCAGGAAGGTCGCCTTGGCCGCCGACGCGGCTTCCGCCTGGCGGCGCGCTTCCTCGAGGTCGGTGACGTCGGCGAACACGCCGAACAACGCCGCGACTCCGCCTTCCTCGTCCGGTTCGGTCAGGCCGTGCGAGCGGACGTAGCGGATACTTGCATCGGGCCTGACCAGGCGGGTGATGAAGCTCCAGCCTTCGCCAGTCTTCATGGCACGGACCACCGCCTCGCGGGCGCGGGCGCGGTCGCGCGGATGGTAGAGGGCGAGGACGGCGGCGGGATCCGGCACGCCGTCGCGGGGGTTCAGGCCAACGATGTCGAAGATCTGATGCGACCAGATCAGCGCCCGGGAGGGAAGCTCCATGCGCCAGTGGCCGACTTCGCCGACCTCTTCGGCGAGGCGGTATTGCTGTTCGCTCCTGGCCAGCGCGATTTCCTTCTCACGCCGCCGCCGGTCGCTCCGGTAGAGCGCGTAGATGCTTGCAAGGAGGAGAACGAACGTGACGAGCACGCTGGCAAGCACCTGCAGGGCGATGCCGTCTTCCGTGCCGTAAAAGCCGCGCCTTTGCCCGGCGAGGCGGAGCAGCCCGACCAGCACCGGGATCAGCACGGCCAGCGGCAGGGTCGTGCGGGCAAGCAGCCCGGCGGGACCGGTGTCGCGCAGCAGCAGCATCGGGCCGCCGTCGGAGCGCGCGGCGATGGTCCCAACGGACAGCACCAGAACCGCAACCGCGGTATGAACCGCCATCGGGATGAACTGGGCGACGCCGTACAGCGTCGCC
Organism: Allosphingosinicella sp.; assembly: GCA_036399755.1. Classification (GTDB taxonomy): domain Bacteria; phylum Pseudomonadota; class Alphaproteobacteria; order Sphingomonadales; family Sphingomonadaceae; genus Allosphingosinicella. Next base: position 8,408 of record DASWMM010000111.1, on the reverse strand, counting down.
ATGCCGAGCAGATATCCGATGATCGCGAAGAGGGCGAGGGTGGCGGCGGCGGCGGCGGCGACTTGCGAGAAGAGCAGCCACCGGCGCGACTGGCTGCGGTTCGAAGCCAAAGCGGCGCCGACGAGTCCTAAAGCGACGGCGGTGTTGGGCGCCATCCGGCTTGGCGGGCCCGCGCCGTCCCCCAGACTGCTCGTGAACAGCAGTTGATCGACCGCCGGGCCGGCGCCCGCGAGGTGGAGCAGCTTGGCCAGGACAACCGCGATGATCAGCCCGGCAAGAACTCTGGATGCGGCCGGATAGCGCTGGAGGAGCGCGAGAGCGCCGCCGCCCGCCAGCAGGCAGAGCGCCGTTACCGGGTTCATCGCGGCGAAGCTTGGAATGACCCGCTTCAGACTGTCTTCGCCGAGTACCCAGCCAAGCAGCGCCGCAACCGCGATGGTCGCAGCGAACACGCCGCAAAAGACCGCGACCTTGCCTTCGCGGTCGCCCTGTTCGGCTTGGTAATGGGGGGCAAGCAACGTACGCACGGCCTTCGCAATGATCCTGAAAGCGAAGTGTGCGCCATCCGCCGGACGGCGACAATCCGCTTTCGCCTTTGGCCTCCGCTACTTGGCCGGTGCGGTGCCTCTACATTGTTAAAGCTGGTCGCGCTTTAGCTCGGCAGCCGGTAGAGGGCGCAGACCTTGTTGCCGGCCGGATCGCGCAGATAAGCGAGGTACAGCTTGGCCTTGGCGCCTTCGCGGATCCCGGGCGCGTCCTCGATCGCGGTTCCGCCATGCTCGAGGCCCGCCTGATGCCAGGCATCGGCCTGTTCGGGCGAGTCCGCGGCAAAACCGATCGTGCTGCCGTTGCCGCAGGAGGCAGGCCCGCCATCGATCGGCTTGGTAAGGGCAAGCACTCCGGTCTTGGTCATGTAGAACACCCTGCCCTTCTCATCCTGCCGCCCTGGAGGCACGCCAAGCACACCCAGCGTGGCGTCGTAGAACGCCTTGGACGCGTCGAGATCGTCGGCACCGAGCATAACGTGGCTGAACATCGGCAACTCCTGAATGTGGTGGCTCCTAAGGGGCGCTTTGGACGGCGGCGGCGGGATGAGCAACGCCGTTGCGCACGGTACAAAGCAGGTAGGAACCGGCGTGCCGGGCAGCCGGTTGGGTCTGTCACAAACGCATCACGCGTCGGCAGGAGATCACATGGTAGACGCTTCAAGCATTCAGCCGCACATGGAAGTGCGCGGCGCCGAGGTTCGCATATGGGCACGGTAGACGGCATCGACGGCGACCGCATCAAGCTCACCCGCAAGGATTCGCCGGACGGCCAGCACCATTATGTCGGCCTCGACTCGGTCGAGCGGGTGGACGCGCATGTCCATCTTTCCGCAGGCGCGTCCACGGCCTGAGCTTCGTCCCGCATGCCGGCTCCCTCCATCGTCTGGCTGCGCCAGGACCTGCGGCTTCACGACCAGCCGGCCCTGGCCGCCGCCGCGCGCGAGGGGCCGGTGGTGCCGGTCTACATCCTTGACGACGAGACGCCGGGCCAATGGGCGATCGGAGGCGCCCAGCGCTGGTGGCTGCACGGCAGCCTCGAGCGGCTCGGCGAGGCTCTGGAGCAGCTCGGCTCCCGCCTGATCCTGCGGCGCGGCAGGGTCGACGTCGAACTGAAGCGGCTTGCGGGCGAAATCGGCGGGGGCCGGGTCCATGCCACCCAGCATTATGAGCCCTGGTGGCGGGCGCTTGAGCAGAATGTTGCGGAAGAGCTGGAGTTGGTCCTTCACCCCGGAAGCGTGCTTGTGCCGCCCGAGCAGGTCCGCACCGGCGCCGGCGCGCCCTTCAAGATCTACACCCCCTACTGGCGCGCGCTCCAGGCGCTGCTACCGCCCGCCGAGCCGGTTGCGGCCCCGGAGAGTCTCGGGCCGCCGGAGCGGTGGCCGGACAGCGACGCGCTGCAATCGTGGGGCCTGCTCCCCACCCGTCCCAACTGGGCAAGCGGCTTCGGTGCCGAGTGGACGCCCGGCGAGGCCGCGGCGCTGGAGCGGCTGGACGACTTTACCGATCAGGCGGAGCATTATGGCGACCGGCGCGACCTTCCCGCGGCCGAAGGCACCAGCCGATTCTCCCCCCACCTTCACTTCGGGGAGCTCTCCCCCCGCCTCATTTGGCAGACGCTGCCCCAAGAAGCCGGCGAGAAGTTTCGCAAGGAACTGACCTGGCGGGATTTCTCGCACAACGTGATGCTCAGCCAGCCCGCGCTCGGCGAGAAAGCAGGACGGACGGCATTCGAGCAATTCCCCTGGCGCACCGGGGCCGAAGCCGACGCCGACTTCAAGGCATGGAGCCGGGGCAGGACCGGCTACCCGATCGTCGATGCCGGGATGCGGCAATTGTGGACCACCGGCTGGATGCACAACCGGGTGCGGATGATCACCGCCTCGTTCCTGGTGAAGCACCTGCTGATCGATTGGCGGCGCGGCACGGAGTGGTTCTGGGACACTCTGGTCGATGCGGATTACGGCAATAACGGCCAGAATTGGCAGTGGATCGCCGGCACCGGCATGGACAGCCAGCCGTTCAACCGGATCATGGCCCCGCTGGTGCAATCGAGGAAGTTCGAGGCGGGCGACTACATCCGCCAGTGGGTGCCGGAGCTTGCGGGGATGAGCGACGAGCTGATCCACGAACCCGGCGCATTCCGGCCGTCCAGCTACCCGGAGCCGATCATCGGCCACTGGGCGGCGCGGGAGCGTGCCTTGGCGGCGCTCCGCTCCTTTGCAGGTGATGCGGGTGAAGCCGGCAACCACCCCTGACGAGCGCTACATCGTCGTCAACGGTCGCCTCTGGCGCGCCAGCAACCCGCATCTCGCGCCCGACATCAGGCAGGCTCTGGTCGACGATCTGATGAACTCCAGACGCGCCGTCAAAGCGGCGCTGAACGCCGAGAACCCGGAGGCTTTGCGGCTCGCGCGGTCGCAGGTGCAGGCCGCCAAGGAGGCGCTTGGCGAGCGCGGCGGTGTCTGGTGGACCGACGGCGCACCCGACCTAAACAGGCGCCTCATCGCCAACACGCCCTATGCGGACTGGTGGCGCGCCGAACAGGTTGTCCCTGAGCGCCCCGGCCGCGCAAAGAGCTAAGCCTCTGTTTTTCCTCACGCGGGTGGAACCAGAGGACCTGATCCAAGTTAATGTCCTGACGCTCAAGTGCTTGCGTCCAGTACCACATCCCACCAGCGCAGCGGCTTTTTCGCTGCCTCCACCCACCTCAGCCAAGCGGCGGCCGGGGCGGATGTTGTGCACCCTTTACGGTCAGGTTTTATGTCTTACTCCACCTATCTTCGACAGCAGGCGAGCAATTGTATCGGTGAAGCGGTGGCCGGCGCCGGAAAACGCGGCACCGGCGCGCTCATCGATCTCGCCGAACATTACTCAACCCTCGCGTCCACGCTCGACCGGCAGGTCGCGGAAGGCCGTGCGCCTGTGTGCACGTTCGAGGAGGCCGAGGAGCCGAGCGGCTTGTGGCGCCTCGTGCCCTGGCTTCGGCACTGAGCCTGCTCACGCCTCGGTAAGCACGCCCCGGTACGCCAGGTCCTCGAGCGCGCGGCCGGCGCCCTTGGCGACGCAGACCAGCGGATCGTCGGCGACCGAGACCGGCAGCCCGGTTGAAGCGGACAGCGCCTGGTCCATCCCCTTGAGAAGCGCGCCGCCGCCGGTGAGCACGATGCCGCCCTCGACGATGTCGGCGGAAAGCTCCGGCGCGGTGTTCTCGAGCGCGGTGCGGACCACGCTGATGATCTGGCTGACCGGCTCGGCAAGCGCTTCCGCGATCGCCGCCTGGGTGATTTCCACCTCCTTCGGCATGCCCTCGGACAGATGACGCCCACGGATCCGCATGGTCGCGCCTTCGCCCTCGGGGCGAACGGCGGTGCCGAGCTCGTGCTTGATCCGCTCGGCCGTTGCTTCGCCGATCATCAAATTGTGCTTGCGGCGGATCGCGGCGCCGATCGCTTCGTCCATCTTGTCGCCGCCGACACGGACGGACGTGCTGTAGGCAAGGCCCTGCAGCGACAGCACAGCCACTTCGGTGGTGCCGCCGCCGATATCGACCACCATCGCGCCAATCGGCTCGATCACCGGCAGGTTCGCGCCGATCGCCGCCGCCATCGGCTCCTCGATCAGCCAAACCTTGGACGCGCCCGCGTTGGTCGCCGCGTCGCGGATCGCCCGGCGCTCGACGGAGGTGGAGCCCGACGGCACGCAGACGACGATCTCCGGGTAGCGCGGCAGGCGCGAGACGCCGCCATGCGCCTTGTTGATGAAGTGCTTGATCATCTGCTCGGCGACGTCGAGGTCGGCGATCACGCCGTCGCGCAGCGGCCGGATGGTCTGAATCTGGTCCGGGGTCTTGCCCATCATCAGCTTCGCCGAGGCGCCGACCGCCTTCACCCGGCGAATGCCGTCGATCGTCTCCAGCGCCACCACCGAGGGCTCGTTGACGACGATGCCCTTCCCCTTGGCGTAAACCACCGTGTTGACGGTGCCGAGATCAATGGCGAGGTCGTTGGAGGGGAGCCGAAGGAAGCGTGAGAAGAGCATGCGGAGTGGGCCTTCCTGAGGCGGACACAGTACAGGGAATGGCCTGCTCTACAGGGTAAGGGGCGCCGCTCCCAGCGAAGTTCGCGGGCCCCCTGTCAATTCGTCAGCGCATAAGCCCGGCGGCACGGAGGGCCTTTTCGATGATCGCCTGCGGGCCGCGCGCCTGCTCCACCGGCTTTCCGGCCGGTTTCTGGCGGGCGCGGGGCTGGGGCGCGGCATCCTTCACCGCGAGTGCCGGGGCGGCGGGCCTGGCCCGTTCCTCGGCAACGATCCCGAAGAATGCGGCGATGCCGTCCGTCGAGCTCAGGCCGACATCGAGCATGTGGGCGCCCGCCGCGCCCACCGGCTCGTCGCCGCCGCTCGCCAGCGGAACGCCGTGCGCCATGCCGGTGATGCTGTATTGCTCCACCAGCGCCACGCCGCCCGCCCCGGTCCAGGCGCGGCGAGGAAAACCTTCCACTTCGTCGAGCCGGTCGGGGCCGCCGTTCAGCCCGTGAAGCTGCGCCCACTGGCGGGCGATCGAATCCGCGTTGCTTGCCGACACCGTGTGATCGGCGGTTCCCTGCCAGATCTGCACCCGGGGCCACGGCCCGCTGTGAGACGAGGCGCGGCGGACCTGGCGGGCAAGCGCAGTGGCATCGTTGCGCGCGCGGCCGTTCATGCATTCAAAGGCATCGCCGACGCTGTCCGCGCAGCCGAAGGGAATGCCCGCAATGATCGCGCCGGCCGCAAACACCTCGGGATAGGTGGCCAGCATCACCGCCGCCATCGCGCCGCCGGCACTGAGGCCGGTGACGAAGACCTGGCTCGCGTCGATCGCGTGGCGCGTCTTCATCGCCTCGATCATCGCGCGGATCGACGCCGCCTCGCCCTTGCCCCGCTGGGCGTGATCTCCCGAGAACCAGTTGAAGCACAGCATTGGATTGTTCGGGCGCTGCTGCTCGGGGTAGAGGAGGGCGAAGCCGTGGCGGTCGGCGAGGGTCGACCAGCCGGAACCGTGGTCATAGACCGCCGCGTTCTGGGTGCAGCCGTGGAGAACCACGACCAAAGGCACCGCGCCGGTGAGGCCTTCCGGCACGTAGAAGCGGCCGCGCAGGTTGCCGGGATTGTCGCGAACGCCGTCCAAGTCGGACAGGCGGTCGACGGTGGCGCCCTTTGGGGCAAAGGCGCTGCGGCCCTTGAGGGGGCGGCGGAGGCGGAGGCGTGGGGTGATGACAGGCATGAAAGCTCCCGTGCGGCTCCCAACAGGGGAGCCTTTTCAGGGCATTCAACAGATCGCGACGCCCTTTGTTGCACTGCAGCATGGGCTAATCATCGCGACCGGTCCAGTTTCCGTGCTACGGTGCCTCCATGACGCAATCGCAGGAAAAGGGCGGGCTGCAGAAGCCGGCGGAGGAGACGGTCTCAGGCTGCCGGGGGCTCGCCGAGGCCGATCTCGGCCGGGCGGCGCTTGCCGACACGACGAACGGACGCGGGCGCCTGGAGGCGTCCGCCGCGAGCTGGAATAGCCGGGCGGACATGATTCAGGAGCAGGAGGACAGTTTCGAGGAGCGCCGGGCCACCGCGGAGGCGGAATGGGCGGACGGCGAAGAGCCGGCTTGAGCTAAAACGCTACTTGCGCGCCTTGCGGGCGGCGTAGCGGGCGTCCCGGGCCGCCTTCATGTCGGCCGCGCTGGCCGGCTTGAGGCGCTCGGCCTTGAGCGCCGCGGCGGCCTCGGCTTCGGCGATCTCGGCGGCCTTCTTGGCGGCCTTTTCAGCCTTGGCCGCGGCCTTGGCTTCGGCCTTTTCGGCGCGCTCTTTGGCAAGGGCCTGCTGCTGCGCTTCCCAGGCCTGGCGCTTTTCGGCCAGTTCCGCCTCGTCGACGGCCGGCTTCGCCTTGAGCCGGTCAAGGGCCTTTTGCTTGGCCTCGCCGGCGGCCGCTTGTCGATCCTGAAAGGTAGGGTTCTTGTAGAAGGCCACGCTTGATCCTTGGCACCGGGGAAACATTCAAGCGCTGCCGCTTATGCGGCCATCGCCTTTCTTGCAAGCTTGGCGAGCAAGCGCCCCCGGCCAGCGGGGCTAAAAAGGCCGGGCGAAGCCTTCAGCGGCCCCCTGCAGCCGCCGGCGGCCTGAGCAGCAGGACGGCGATGCTTGCACAGCCGGCGGTAAGGGCGCCCACGAGGAAGAACAGGGGAAGCCGCCCCTGGTCCGGGCCGGTGCCGGCCGAGGCGATCAGCAAGGCGGGCGCCAGCACCGCCGGGATGGTGTTGGCCAGGTTCATCACGCCAAGCAATGCGCCGCGCCGGGGGCTGTCCCCCACCAACTGGGCGGCAAGCGCGACGTTGACGGCGAGAAAGGCGGCCAGCGCCAGTTGGAACAAGGCGTAGGCGGCGACGAAGAACGGCCATGGGACTCCCGCGCCGAGCGCGCCGATGCCCAGCGCAAGGGCGGCCGCCGCGATCGCTTGCGGAAGGCGGCGGCTTTGCAGCCCGTCGGAGAGGCGGCCGCCGGCGATTGCGCCGACGAAGCCCAGGCAGGCGCCGCCGAGCGAGAGCAAGGCCATGGCTTCGCTGGCGTTGCGCCGGCCTGCCCAGGCAGGGTCGGCCTGGATCCGGCTTGCGACGAGCAGGAACAGGAAGCCGAACACGAACGCCGCGCCCAGTTGAACAAGGAAGCGGGCGGCCCAGGTCAGCGCGAAATCGCGGCGGCCCGGAGAGGGATCGGCGGCGTCGCTCGTGATGGCGGGATCGGCTACGACGAGCGGATCGCCGAAGCCCCACAGGATCAGCAGCGGCGCCATGCACGCGGCGACGAGCAGGCCGTTGACCAGAAAGGCGGCGGCACCGTCGTTTGGAAACAGCCAGGCGATCAGGGCAATGCCGCCGACCGACAAAGGCAGCGCGGCGCCCATTACCCCCGCGACGCTGCCTTTGGCGCCATCGGGCACGTAATCGGCGAGCAGGGCGCCGACGGGCGCGAAGGCGAGGTTCAAGGCAAGCTGGAAGGCGACCAGCGCCGCCAGCGCCTGGGGGACGGTGCCGGCAAATGCGAGACAAGCGAAGCTTGCGACGAGCGCCGTAACGCCGATCCCGATGATTCCGCGCCGGCTGCCGTACCGCCGAAGCCACCCGTCGCTGAAATGCCCTGCAAGGATATGCCCTGCGCTTGCGGCAAGCGCGCCGGCGAGAAGCATCCAGCTCAGCGCCAGCGGCGCGCCGTCGCCGGCAATCGCTTCCACCCGGCGGGGGAGCAGAAGAACCAGCACCGGCATGAAGGCGAGGTGCGGGCCGAAAAAGGCGAGCGGGAATGTCCAGGGGACCGCGCGTCCGGCCACGCTGCCGGCCCCTGCGGTCATGCCGGGGCTGGGCAATAGGTCTTCAGATATTGGCCGTGCGGCGGCATCTGGTTGACGAGGAAGCGGATCGATTTTTCGATGCCGTCCACCTCCTCCGCTAGGTCAGGTCCGCCGAGCCGGTCGGCCATCGGGTTGCGGCCTTCCATGGCGATGCCCTGACCCATCATCACCGCCGCCCAGCTGGTTTCGGTGAACAGCTCATCCTCTTCGCGGAAGATCTGGCCGTTGAGGCGGAACAGCTCGATCTTCTCGGCCAGCGTGTCGGGGATGCTCATTGTCCGGCAATAGTCCCAGAACGGGCTGTCGTCGCGCACGGTGGCTTTATAGTGGAGAATGATGAAGTCGCGGATGCGGGCATATTCGCGCGCCGTCAGGCGATTATAGGCATCCTGCTGCGCCCGGGTGATGCCGGACAGCGACAGCACCGAGATCAGCTTGGTGATGCCGGTGCTGATCAGGTGGATGGAGGTCGATTCGAGCGGCTCCAT
>DASWMM010000110.1:0-3208 GCA_036399755.1 Allosphingosinicella sp. | reverse complement strand
TCACACGCTGCTTTCCGTTCTGCTGATCCAGTGGGCGCTCAAGGTCGGCTGGGAAGCGGCGTTAACGCCCGTCACCTACCTCGTCGTCGGCTTCCTGAAGCGCCGGGAGGGCATCGACGTCTACGACCGCGGCACCGATTTCACGCCGTTCAAGGCCGCGCTGTGAGCGGTTTCCAACAGGCCAAGCTCGCCCTCGTCGGGCTGCTCGGCCTGCCCAAGGATGCGCTGCACATCTATGTGGGGCTGACGGTCTTCCTGCTCGCCGCCTGGCTGTTGCGCCGGCCGCTGCGCAGCTTCGTCCCGATCGGCGCGGTCCTGATCGCGGCGCTCGCCGGCGAGGTATGGGATCTCGCCGACACCGCCCGCGCGGGTAGGCCGCTTTTGTGGGCCGGGAGCTGGCACGATATCTGGAACACCGCCTTTTGGCCGGCGATGCTGTTCCTCCTCGCCCGCTACACCCGGCTGCTCAAGCGCTGAACAGGCAAGGGCAACGTGCGCCGCCTCCGCCTTTATCTGCCCCACCTCCGCCTGCCGTTTCAGCTGACGCTTGCGCCGATCTTTCTGTGGGGAGCGCTGCTTAGCGGCGGCAAATGGGGGTGGGGAACGATTGCCGCCTTTTTGAGCCTGCATGTGTTTCTCTATCCGGCGGCGACGGCGTTCAACTCCGCCTACGACAAGGACGAAGGACCGGTGGGTGGGCTGGAGACGCCACCGCCGGTGCCCGATGGCCTCCTCCGGTTCAGCGTCGCCTTGGGTGCGGCGGGGGTGCTGCTCGCACTTCCAGCAGGCCCGGCCTTCACCGTCCTCTACGCGCTCGCCGCTGGCTGGACTGCCGCCTACAGCCACCCGGCGACACGCTGGAAGGCAGGGCCGGTGTCGAGCGCGCTCGCCATCGCGCTGGGGCAGGGGGCGATCGGGTTCGCGGCGGGCTGGGCCGCTGCCGGGCCGCTCGACGTGGCCGATGGGCTGCTTTTCGCCGGCGCCGCCAGCGCGGCTCTCACCGCCGTCGGCCTTTACCCCGTCACCCAGGTTTTCCAGATCGAGGAAGACCGCGCCCGCGGCGACCGCACGCTGGCGGTGACTTTTGGCGCCGCCGGGGCGTTGCGGCTCGGCGCCGGGCTTCTGCTCGCCGGCGGCGGGGTTGCGGCCTGGGCGGCCGGCCGCCGCCTCGACCTCTGGGCCGCGGCGACGGTCGCGCTCGGCTACCTCCTTCTCGTGATCGCCCAGTTGCGGCTTTCCGCACGCATCGATCGCCCCAACCTTTACCGCCGGGCGATGCGCCTGGTGAATGGCGCCACGGCCGCCTTTCTCCTCTTCCTGCTGTTCGAGGCGTTTCAGCCGGCGGCCTAGATGATCGGCTTGCCGCCCGTCACCGCCACCGTCGCCCCCGAGACGTAGCTCGCCTCGTCCGACGCCAGCATCACGTACACCGGCGCAAGCTCGCGCGGCTGGCCGGGGCGCTTCATCGGCACCTGCTCGCCGAAGCTCTTCACCTTCTCGGCCGGCATGGTGGCGGGGATCAGCGGGGTCCAGATCGGCCCCGGCGCAACGCAATTGGCGCGGATGCCGCGCTCGGCGAGCATCTGCGCAAGCCCGCCGGTGAAGTTCTGGATCGCGCCCTTGGTGGAGGCATAAGCGAGCAGTTCCTGGCTGGGCGTGTCGGCCTGCACCGAGGTGGTGTTGATGATCGCGCCGCCGTCTTTCATGTGGGCGACGGCGGCCTTGGTGAGGTAGAACATGGCGTGGATGTTGACCGCGAAGGTCTTCTGCCACTCCTCGTCGCTGATCTCCTCGATCGCCGAGAAGGTGTCCTGGTGGGCGGCGTTGTTGACCAGGATGTCGAGGCCGCCGAACTCGCTGGCGGTGCGGGCGACGATGTCGCGGCAATGGGCCGGATCGGCGATGTCGCCGGGCAGCAGCAGCGCCTTGCGCCCCGCGCCCTCGATCAGCGCCTTCACCGCGTCGGCATCCTCCTGCTCTTGCGGAAGATAGCCGATCGCCACGTCGGCGCCTTCCCGGGCGTAGGCGATGGCGACGGCGCGGCCTATGCCGCTGTCGCCGCCGGTGATCAGCGCCTTCTTGCCCTGGAGGCGGCCGGAGCCCTTGTAGCTTTCTTCGCCATGGTCCGGCACCGGCTCCATGCGCTTGGTGAGGCCCGGCATCGGCTGAGGCTGGTCGGGGAAGGGCGGCTTGGGATCGTCGGTCACGGCGGGCTCTCCAAAAAGGGTGAACCCGGCAAGCGCTGGAATGCCCAAGCGGTTCCTCAGCCGATCGCTTCGAGAAGGCCTTCGAACAGGCGGCGGCCGTCCTGGCGGCCGTGGGCGGGCTCCACCGCCCGCTCCGGGTGCGGCATCATGCCGAGCACCTTGCCGTTCTCGCTGACGATGGCGGCGATGTCGCGCGCCGAGCCATTGCACTCGCCCGAATAGCGGAACGCGACCCGGCCCTCGCCTTCAAGCCGGTCGAGCGTTTCCGCATCGGCCTGGTAATTGCCGTCATGGTGGGCGACCGGGATCAGCACTTCCTCGCCGGTCTGGTAGCGCGAGGTAAAGGCGGAAGCGCTGTTCTCAACCTTTACCGCCACATCCCGGCAGACGAAGCGGATTCCCGCATTGCGCATCAGCGCGCCGGGCAGAAGCCCCGCTTCGGTCAGGATCTGGAAGCCGTTGCAGACGCCGAGCACCGATGCGCCGCGCTCCGCCGCCGCCTTGACCGCGGCCATCACCGGCGAGCGCGCCGCCATCGCGCCCGAGCGCAGGTAGTCGCCATAGGAAAAGCCGCCCGGGACGGCGATCAGGTCGAGGCCGGGGGGAAGCTCGGTTTCGCGGTGCCATACCATTGCCGGCTTCTGGCCGGTGACCGCTTCCAGGGCCACCGCCATGTCCCGGTCGCAATTGGAGCCGGGAAACACGATAACGGCGCTCTTCACTGCGCAGCCGCCCCCGCTGCCGCGTCGCCGCGCTCGATCCGGAAATTCTCGATCACCGTGTTGGCAAGCAGCTTACGGCACATCGCCTCGACGTCCTCTTCGGAAACATCATCGGCAAGGTCGAGTTCGATCAGCTTGCCTGCCCGCACATCGTTGACGCCCTGGAAGCCCAGCCCTTCCAGCGCGTGGTGGATCGCCTTGCCCTGCGGGTCGAGGACGCCGTTTTTCAGGGTGACATAGATACGGGTCTTCATGACCTGGCCTTCGCTGCCGCCGATG